>ONEU01000018.1 GCA_900316925.1 uncultured Eubacteriales bacterium | reverse complement strand
TTCTGCCCGTTTTGCAGCAAAATATGAGACGCCGGCTCCACCGGCAGGATCAGGTGAACAAGAGTGAAAGAGATCTATCTTGATAACAGCGCCACCACCCGGGTATGTCCGGAAGCGGCACAGAAGGCGCTGGAAATAATGACAACTACATACGGGAATCCCTCATCCCTCCACCGGAAGGGATATGATGCCGAGAAAGAGCTGGAAGCAGCCAGAAATGCGGCTGCGGAGCTGCTGTCGGCGGAGCCTTCGGAGATCGTTTTTACCTCCGGCGGTACGGAGAGCAACAATACGGCGGTATTCGGTGCGGTGAAAGCGCTGAGACGCCGGGGCAACAGGATCGTGACCACGGCGGTGGAACATTCCTCCGTGATCGAAGCGATGCAGCAGCTGGAGAAGGACGGGTTTGAGGTAGTGTACCTGATGCCGGACCGTTACGGCGCAGTCAGTGCCGAGGAACTGGCGAAGGCGGTGGACAGCAGAACCGTCCTGGTGAGCATGATGGCGGTCAATAACGAGACCGGCGCCATCCAGCCCATTGAGACCGTCAGACGCATCATTGACAGAGCCGGTGCACCGGCCCTGTTCCATGTGGATGCGGTGCAGGCATTCGGCAAGCTGCCGCTGAAGCCTAAAAAATGGGGGATCGACCTGCTCAGTGCCAGCTCCCATAAGATCCACGGTCCCAAGGGAGCGGGTATTCTCTATCTGCGTCGGGGAGCGAGGATCATCCCGCTGCATTACGGCGGTGAACAGGAGAAAAAGCTGCGTCCCGGAACCGAACCGCTTCCGGCAATCTGCGGAATGGGGGCTGCCATCCGTGCGCTGCCCGATATGAAAGAAGAAAGACGGTTGATGGAGGAACTGAACCGTCATCTGCGGGAACGTCTTTCCGCCATAGAATCGGTTGTCATCCATTCGTCCGAAGACAGCCTGCCCTATATTCTGAATTTTTCGGTGACGGGCATCCGTTCGGAGACCATGCTGCATTATCTGGAGGAACGGCAGATCTATGTATCCAGCGGTTCAGCCTGTGCCAAGGGGAAAAAGAGTCATGTGCTCTCATCCATGGGACTGTCGGCTGCCGAGTCCGATTCCGCTGTCCGTGTGAGCTTTTCACGCTATAATACCGTCGAAGAAACGGATGAACTGGCGGAGAAAATCAGAAATGCGAATAATACACTTGCAAGAAGCGTTCAAAAGTGATACACTTCTGTTATGAGTTTATTTTTGAGAAGTGACATTCAGCCTGGAAAAAGGGAGAAGACAACATGAAGGAAATCATACTGGTAAAGCTGGGCGAGATCGTCCTCAAGGGACTGAACCGTAAGAACTTCGAGGATACACTGATCCGCAGCCTGAAGCGTCGGTTGGCTAAGATCGGCAGCTTCCATGTCCGTGCCGCACAATCCACCATTTATGTGGAGCCGGTGTATGACGATGCGGATATGGATGAAGCGGCCGATTGCGTGGCACATATTTTCGGTATTGCCGCCTTTGCCCGTGCCTGCAGCGCCGAAAAGGATCTGGAGCAGATCAAGCAGGCCGCCTGTGAGTACCTGAAGGAAACGATGGAGGACGCAAAAACCTTTAAGGTGGAGTCCAAGCGTTCGGATAAGAAGTTTCCCTACAAGTCACCGGAGATCAGCGCAGAGGTCGGCAGTTGTCTGCTGGAGGCCTTCCCGCATCTGACGGTCAACGTTCACGAGCCGGATGTGGTCGTGACGGTAGAGGTCAGGGATTTCGGAGCCTATATCCGTGCAGGGCTGGTCAGGGGTGCCGGCGGTATCCCAATCGGTACCGGCGGAAAAGCAGCCGTGCTCATTTCCGGCGGTATCGACAGTCCCGTGGCTTCCTATATGATGGCAAAGAGAGGACTGGAGCTGATTGCCGTACATTTTGCCAGCCCGCCGTATACCAGCGTCAGGGCGGAGGAAAAGGTGGCGGAGCTGCTGCACCGTGTGGCACGCTATACCGGCAGGATCAGGATGTTCACCGTTCCCTTTACGGAGATACAGGAGCAGATCCGGGAGAACTGCCACGAGGAATACTTTACCATCATCATGCGGCGCTTTATGATGCAGATCTCCGAACGGATCGCCCGTGACAACGGCTGTCAGGCCCTCATCACGGGGGAGAGTCTCGGTCAGGTGGCCAGTCAGACCATCGGGTCGATTGCCTGTACCGACGCTGTCTGCACCATGCCGGTGTTCCGTCCCCTGATCGGAATGGACAAGGAGGAGATCATCGAGATCTCCCGTAAGATTGACACCTTTGAGGTATCCATACAGCCCTACGAGGATTGCTGTACCGTATTTACCCCCAAACATCCCCGCACCAGGCCCGTGGAGGCAACGGTAGCGGAAGAACAGCAGAAAACGGATTGTGAAAGACTGATTGATGAGGCTGTCCAGAATGTAAAACTCACCGTAATACAATGAGGAGTGATGAAGGATGAATGCAGAGATCTATTTTCCAAGAAGCGGAAAGGCTTTCGGACAGACTGCCGAGCCGCATTTTGAAAAAACCGTGAAGAAGCTTTCCCAGAGCAATATCAATATCATCTTCAAGACCGAGATCAATCTCACCCGCGACAGCATCAATGAAGCTCTTCAGGTGAGTGAATCGGGAGAGGAGAAGATCGGGATGATCTTCATTGCCGACGTCCTCTCGGAGGATAGTGAGGAGAAGGCAAAGGAGTTTCTCGACCAGATCGGTCTGATTACCAAGCTCAAGCGCTACGAGACGGAGTGCATCAAAGAGAGCGACGATGAGCATGACGGTGGCACATCTGACAAGAAGAAAAAGAAGAAAGCCAAAAAAGAGAAGGTCTCCAAGGGCGATGAGCTGATCGATATCAGTGAGGGCGTTGTGACGATCGAGAACCCGCTGCTCTATTTCTATACGGCGGAGTATAACAATAAGCTGCTGGTGCTGCTGCCCCGGCATGAGCTGCTGGACACCGATTTCAGCAGTGTGCTCTATACCGCCGCCAAGAAACTGGTCACGCCGAAAAAGAAACGGTCGTTCTGGAAGCGTTTCTTCCCCTGCAAGGGCGACAGACCGGTGGATGTGGTGAGGAAGGTCATCCTGATGCTGGCGATCTGTACCTTCCTGGTATCTTCGTATATGCTGGTCAATATTCTGATCATTGAGCCGGCCGTCAACGATCATCTGACCGGAGAGATCCATGATCTGCTGGTGTCCACCGTCGAAGGGGAGGGCAGTGATGCGGAGCCCAAGCCGAAGGACGGTACCGGCGGCGTGCTGGCGGATTTCCGCAGGCTGCTGGCTGTCAATCCTGACACCGTCGGGTGGGTCAAGGTGCCCAATACCGTGATCGACTATGTTGTGGTGCGCTCCTCGGATGATAAGGACCCCGAGTATTATCTGCACCGTGATTTCTACGGCAACTATTCAAAGTACGGTACGATCTTCATGGACTACCGCAGCAACCTTGATTCCAAGAACATGATCCTGCACGGACATCACATGCAGGATGGCCGTATGTTTGCCAATATCAACTACTATGGTGACGACGACTTCCTCAATTTTTATAAAAAGGCGCCTGTCATCACCTTCAATACCCTGTATGAAAAGGCAAAGTGGAAGATCGTTTCCGTCTTCAAGACGAATACGCTGGAATCCCAGGGAGAGTTCTTCAACTACCTGAGAGGCAGCTTTACCAGCGATTATGATTTCCTGAACTTTATCTATGAGCTGCGGGTACGTTCCCTGGTGGATTGCCCTGTCACGCTCAATGAGAACGATACGATCGTGACCCTTTCCACCTGTAACTACGATATGCAGGACTTCCGGTTCGTCGTGGTTGCCAGAAAGGTGCGTGACGGTGAGGATGCTACCGTGGATGTCTCCAAGGCAAAGGCAAATCCCGACCCGCTCTATCCGGACGGATGGTACTATGCTTACGGCGGTACAAAGCCGGAGGTGACCTCCTTCCAGGACGCTTACAATAATAAGAAGATCGACTGGTACGACGGTCAGGGCAAATGGTCCGCCAAGGATGACGAGGATCTGGAAAAGCTGCTTACCGAGGGTAAACAGAATGCCGAAAGAATGCTCAAGGATCATATCAAGGGCAGAGAATATGCCCCGGAGGAGCAGGCACAGATCAATGCCATTATCAATAACTACTCCAAGCTGATTAAGGAAGCCACCAAGGCTACGGAAGTGAACGCCCTGTATGACGAGGCGATCATTGAATTGGATAAGGTGCGTACAAAGCAGCAGGTAGCCTCCGATAACGAAGTCAGCAAGAGACAGGCCGAACAAGCTGCCAGCGAAGCCAGTGAGGCCAGCATCCGTGCACTGGAGAATGCCAAGAATGACGCCATCTATGCGATGAGAAGCTCTGTGGCAGGCAATGAGTACCGGATCGCCCAGGCCGACCAGGTTAACGATATCATTGACGCCTATACCGAGAGGATCAACAAGGCGACAACTCCTGAGGAAGCGGCAAATCTTTCCCGGGAGGCAATCGAGAAGTTAGGAAAGATCAAAACCAACGCCGAGATGCGTTCGGATGAGGAAAGCTCCAGAAAAGAGCAGGAGGAATCCCGTAAGGCGGAGGAATCCCGTCGTGCCGAGGAATCCCGCCGTGCGGAAGAGTCCCGCCGCGCCGAGGAATCCCGCCGCGCCGAGGAATCCCGAACAGCGGAGGAATCCCGCCGTGCCGAGGAATCCCGCCGGGCAGATGAACTGGTCCATGCGAAAGCAAATGCTGTCCTTGAGCTGGATTCTTATGTGGACGCTTCCACGCTGTCATCAGACGCACAGCAGCAGGTTGAAAAGATCGTGGATGATTATATGCAGAGGATTCAGGTTGCCAATTCCACCGATCAGGTTGCATCGCTCCTGGCAGACGGCAAGCGGAAGCTGGATGCCGTCACAGCACAGGAATCACCGGCAGAATCCTCAGACGACAGCTCTGATCCGGTAGAGGAAAGCACAGAATCATCTGCGGAAGATGAAGACTGATACGGACGGAAAAAACTATGAACTATGAGATCATTTTCTATCATGCGGGCAGGACGGCGGAGACAGAGAAGCTCCTGCAAACGCTTCTGACCCCCTATGATCTGGAGGGGAGCGGGTCAAAGGCGGCCACGGAGCCGTCTGACCTGCCGGCTCTTCTGAAGGATTCCGTCAGCCGCTGCCGGCTGGTATTCATCATCGGCGGTCTTGACGGCAGTCACCACAGTACCGACACCCTGCTGTCAACGGTTCTGTCCTCCTCCGGCGGCGAGATCCGATCGGAGAAGCTCATTGATGACAGCGGCAGTACCGCCTATCTGCTTCGTGCAGAGCAGCAGACACTGGTACTGCTGCCGGATGAAACGGAAGTGATCCGCCACATGATGGAAAAGCGGCTTCTGTCAGAGCTGCAAAAAAGCTATGAACTGACATACCGTGAGGACAGCCGTCCTCCCATTGAAACGATCACACAGGAGCTGGACCGTCAGCTTTCCGCTATGCCCAGAAAACCCGTGGGTTTCTGTACTCCCGATCCGGTGAGTCCCGATAAAGGGAGCAGCGTTCTGAGGATTCTGGCCATTGTTTTCGGTGCAGCGGCCGTCCTGCAGGGAACAGCCGCTGTGATTCTTCTGTTTCTCTGAACATTACAATAAAACTGCCGTACCGTGTGATGTACATCGGTACGGCAGTTTTTTATCGTCTTCATCCGGTGAAAGAAAAATCTGCCGCACCGTGACAACTGTGCGCCGGTGCGGCAGATGAGTGTTTATTTTTTGTAGATATATTCCTCGCGATACAGAACCTGTTTGCCTTCCTTGGTTGTTACAGACTGCTCATTGGAGCGTACCATGGTTTTACCGTCCTCCGAGACCGTATAGACGACCGTGTTTTTGCTGCTGTTGGCAATGTTGGCAGCGGCATCCATGGTGACGCTGACCTGTTTATCGGTATAATCGTAGGTAAAGCCCAGATGATCCTTTGTACCGCTGTCAACATAACCTGTTCCCGACTTTCCGAAGACCAGAGAAACATGTTTCATCATGCTTTCGGTTTCCGGGGTTTCCTGACGGGCAAGTTCGTTGTCCAGATAGTAGTTATGCTCGGCATAGTGCCAGGTACCGATGGGATTAAAGGCAAAATCCGCACAGCCTCCCAGGCACACAATGGCTGCCATTATCATTACCGTCAAAATCAAAGCACCGCATTTTTTCATATCCGATCCCTCCGTTTTCTCTTCTCATTGTACCCCTTTTTCCCTCAAAAATCAACCCTCATGCAGTATCCAACACGAAAATCAATTTTGACCTGCCTGTTCCCAGGGAAAACCTTTTTCTGGCGAAAAAAAGGTTTTCCCCGGACCCCTTTCCAAAATTCGCTGCGGAAGAAGCCTTGCAGGAATTGGTAAACAATTACTTATCATTGTTGTTGACGAAGAAGGTGCATGGACTTTCCGGCAAGAATTTTTGCGGTTCGGCAAAAAATCTCTTGCCAGAATCTTGACAAGATTATCTTTCCGTTGTAAAATAAATAAGATGTCTTCGTAGCTCAGCAGGATAGAGCGTTCGCCTCCTAAGCGAAAGGCCGTGGGTTCGAATCCCGCCGAGGACGCCATTTTAAGCCGTTTTTGATGAGTTTCATCGAAGACGGTTTTCTTTTTTGCCGGGAAGTCACGCATGATGGATTGCCCGGCTGCGGGTGAGATCAGGCGTTCCACTCGATTGCTGCGTGACAGTTTTCGTTCCAGGCGGTGTCCCAGCCGGAGGGAGCAGAGCTTCTTCCCTTGAAAAGGATCTTCTGCTCTGACGTCCAGCCGCTGAAAACACTACTTCCGATTTTTCTCACACTCTTGGGGATGGTAATGCTCGCCAGGCCTGTACAGCCTTCAAACGCGTTCTGGGATATGGCGGATACACTTTCCGGAAGGTGGATGCTTGCCAGGTTCGTGCAGTCTTTAAAGGCATATCCGCCGATTGATCTCACGCTTGGAGGGATGCTGAGGTTTGTCAGGTTGAAGCAATGATAGAAAGCATGATCGCCGATGGTTGTCATTTGGTCGGGCAGATGAATGCTTGTCAGACTGGTACAGTAGGAAAAGGCGGATTGTCCGATGGAGGTGACTTTGTCGGAAAAACGGATGCTTGTCAGGGTAGTGCAGTGATAAAAAGTGTTGTTATGGATGGAGGTCACGTTATCCGAAAGCGTCACGCTTTTCAGGCTTGTACAGTTATAGAAAACAGAGTCGCCGATGGAGGTAACGCTGTTGGGGATCGTACAGCTTGACAAGAGTGAACAGTTCTTGAAAACACAGCTTCCCATCGTTGTAATGCTGTCGGGAAAAGTGATGCCTGTCAGCTTCGTGCACCCACAGAACGCACTAAAGCCGATGGTTCTGATGCTATCCGGGATGGTGATCTTTTTCAGAGCAGAACAGTTATAAAACGCGTATCTGCCGATTTGTGTCACACCGTCTTTGATCACCACGGTTTTTACAAGATCAGAGGGCTCGTCCGGTGATCCGATAAAATGCTCATAGTCGCTGTCAAAATAGGTATCCGATAAGATCGTCAGCGTCTGTGTGGATGGATCAAAGGAGTGCGTCTCAACAGCAGCTTCGGATGTCTGTGATACATTATTTCCACCGCCGTTATCCAAAGAAGATTGCAAAACAGGTCTGTTTGCAGGAATTGACGGAGGATCGACAGCGTTCTGAAATTTTATCACAACAAGTGTTACGCCGGTGCCCGCGCAGAATACTGCCGCGATCAAAGCTGCCAGCATCAGCTTCTTTTTCAGCTTGCTGTTTTTCGGTGAAACGGCAGATACCTGCTGTTGTGAGCCGGTAGCAGGCTCATTTCCGAACGCTTGTTTTTTCTCCTGTCTTCCCCGAAACAGAGCAACGCCTCGGTGCTTTTTATCCATCGTATCAACTCCTTGCAATGTTCTATGGCGCAGAGCCTGCTCTCCCGATCACGCCGTCTGACTTTGTAGCCCGAAATATAGATGCTATATACATCCGTCACGGGGTGGCACCCATATCTCCGTTCCTGCTTTGATACGGCTGCAAAATCCGGATGATGCTTTGGATTCATAAAAAACTATGAATCAAGTAAGAAAAATGCAGGATTCTGCTTTTTGCACAAAATCCTGCATCTGAATGTTCTTAAAATACCCCCAGACCCTCCAACAGGATCTTTACGCCGATCAGGATCAGAATGATTCCGCCGGCAATCTGGGCTCTCTTCTGATACTTCGTACCGAAAATACTGCCGAGCTTTACACCTGCCATCGAGAACACCAGGGTTACAACACCGATGATCAGCACAGCCGGTACGATATTCACTTCCAGAAAAGCAAAACTCACGCCAACCGCCAATGCATCAATACTCGTGGCAATTGCCAGAAGCAGCATGGTCTTGATATTCATGGAATCGTCCATTTTCTCTTCTTTTCCGAAAGCCTCACGAAGCATATTAGCACCGATCAGCAGCAACAGACCAAAGGCAATCCAATGGTCATACTGGTCGATGAAACTCGAAAACAACCCTGCCAACAGGAATCCGATCAGCGGCATGACCCCCTGAAAGATACCGAACCATAATCCGGCTTTCAGCATGTGGCGGAAACTGATCTTTTTCAGTGAGAGTCCCTTACAGACAGAAACCGCAAAAGCATCCATGGCAAGTCCGATCGCAAGCGCCAGTATTTCAAGCAAATTCATGCGTCTTCCTCCATTATTTAAGTTTGCATTTTATTATATCACGCCCACACCGCCAATACAAGTGCTATTTTGACGGTTGCTGACTACATCTGACAGAATTTGTCTGATTCGTCGGAAATCTCATCGGGTGTCGTGACGTATCCCTCCTGTTTGATACTTTTGAGAAAAACACGCACGGTACTGTGAATCGGGTGTGCAGGCTTTGCACTTGAAATACTTGTTTTTTCAGGTGTTCTGTGGTATGATATATGAAAATAAATCTGATGGAGGAAATCACAATGAAATCCATAAAAATGCTGTTGAGTATCACCACACTTGCCCTGAATGCTGCCCTGACCATTATGCTTATCAAGAAGCTCAAAGATGACGAGGATAAGCTGGTTGAGTATTACAAGAAATAAGAGCAGTCTGTTTGAGGAGATGCCTATGGCTGACAACAAAACACCGCTGCCGCATGACCATGGAACCTGCGGCAGCAGCATTATGGAACAAATGCCCGATACCGATACTGTCAAAACGGTCGCCGAAGCAATGAAACAGCTCGGCGATCCAAGCCGTCTGCGTATTTTCTGGCTGCTCTGTCACTGCGAGGAATGTGTCATCAATATTGCCGCCGCTACCGGTATGACCAGTCCGGCGGTCTCGCACCATCTGCGTCTGCTGAAAAACGCCGGCCTCATCCTGTCCCACCGGCACGGGAAGGAAATGTATTACCGGGCAGCCGATACCGAAATTGCTGACAAGCTGCATCACACTATCGAGGAGATCGCACGCATTTCCTGTCCGGAATAACCGCTCAGGTAACCCCAATACATGACGGCCGGCACAGAGCCTGCGCCACGGAAATCTATTTTTTTCTGCCAGTTCCCAGGGAAAACCTTTTTCTGGCGAAAAAAAGGTTTTCCCCGGACCCTTTTCCAAAATTCGCTGCGGAATAAGCCTTGCAGCAATCGGTAAACACTCACTTCCTCGTCTGCAACTACAATATACAGGCACGGGTACTTCCGATAGGGTAACCGTGCCTTCAATTTTGGATGTAACAGCCGGTAAGCGCCCCTCAAAAGGGGCGTGGCGGCGGAGGTAGAAAATACACAGCCCTGCTGTGCCGTGCCGGATGTGAGCGACATAGCAGTTTCGCCTTAGACGAACAGAGTGAGCGTAAGCGAACGGCAGCGTGATCGGGAGCGCAGGCTCTGCGCCGCCGGTCCCGTGTTACCAACGACTGATTGACTATATCATGCCGGAAACGAAGCATTGTAGTCGTCTACAACTACATTAAACAGGCACGGGTACTCTGAGTGGAGTAACCGTGCCTTCAATTTTTGATGTAACAGCCGGTAAGCGCCCCTCATAAGGGGCGTGGCGGCGGGGGGTAGAAAATACACAGCCCTGCTGTGCCGTGCCGGATGTGAGCGACATAGCAGTTTTGCCTTAGACGAACAAAGTGAGCGTAAGCGAACGACAGCGTGATCGGGAGCGCAGGCTCTGCGCCGCCGTAGAGGGTTGACAGTTAGATAAAAATGTATTACAATGTAAACGAAAATTTGTATTGTTTAACGAATGGGAGGTAGTGGCATGGCAGACGGAAACTATAAGCTGATAGAGGAGAAAACGGATAGTCTATGGTTTGACGGATCACCGATCATCCTCAGTGCATGGCGCTTGGAATTGGATACCAAAACCGGCGAAATGTTTGCTTCTGGTAAATTCCTGAATGTGCAGCCGGATAATCTTCGTTCCCTTACCTTTGATGTGATTTGCTATGATGAAGGAAGAAATCTGATCGACTGTATTTCGGGATTTTCGTTCAACGGACTTGATGTGTCCAGAAATGCCGATTTTGGTTATAACAGACGGCTTCCGATCAATGACATCAATACCCGCAGCGTGGAGTTTGTGATCAGGGAGGTGCAGAATACACTCGGTCAGACCTGGGAGAATAAGAAAAACAAAAGGTTTGATAAAATCATCGAACAGCGCAGTATCTATGATGTGCAGGGGGATTACAACAAACAGTTCCTCCGTCTGTGTTCCCGCAGCGGCATAGACGGAACAATGCTGGTGTTTGAACCGCTCTTTCAGAAAAATTACTGGCTTTGTGCCTGCGGCAGCTTTAACTGGTCGGATGAACGTGTCTGTTCGCAGTGCCATGTGGGCAGAAGCTGGCTTGAAAAAAATACCCGTCTGGATGTCCTGGAGGATCAGAAGCAGCGGCAGGCTACCGAATCTCAGCAGATGATCGCCGAGATTCAGTCCAGAGCCAATCAGATGGATGATAAGTCCGCTGAAAAAGAAGAGTTCAAGCGCCGCAAGGAAATATATGAGAAACAGCAAAAAAAGCAGAAGAGCAAAAAGAGAACCAAGGTTATTCTGATCGTTCTGCTGATCGCTCTTGCGGTTGCCGGTATCTGCTACGGCGTATTCGGGTTTGCTATTCCGTATTTCCGGTATTCCGACGCCGTTTCGGCAATGCAGAATAAACAGTATGACAAGGCTTTGACAACCTTTCAGAATCTGGGCGACTTTATGGATAGTAAACAATACGTCCTTCAGTGCCAGTATGACAAGGCGGATGACCTGTTCCGTTCCGGCAAGTATGAAGAGGCTGCCGAAATCTTCAAAAGCATCTCTCCCTTCTCGGATTCCCGTGAGCGCTATGTGACCTGTCTTATGACGTATGCCGATAATCTGAAGGAGGATAATAAAAAAGATAATTACATAAAAGCGGCTGACCTGTATGCAAAGCTGGGCAATCAATCCGGTGCCCCTCAAAAACTGGAGGAGTGTCTGGAGGGCTTGTACAATCAGGGATTGTACTATCTCAATAAGGATGGTAATTATGTAGAAGCCGCGAAAAACTTTGAATATCTGAAGAATCATAACTATAAGGACGCAGAGGAAAAGCTGAACGAAAGCCGTTATGAACAGGCCAAGAGGGATATGTCACGATATTTCTACGCCAGGGCATTAGAAGGTCTGAAGGCTTGTAATGGGTTTAAGGATTCTGCCGAGCTTATCAAGAATAATATGATCTTAGCGGCGCTGATCAGTACGGCGGATGATCAGACACCTGCCAAATGGAAGAATGATAAGGTCAACTGTCCCAAATGTAAAGAGGAAACAGCGAGTTTTTCGCTGACGTTCAGTACCATGGGAGAGATGATCAGCTCTTTTGATTGTACAAAGCATACGACGAGTGATAAGGAAAAGCAACACCGCTACCGATACAAGATAGAGAACAATATGATCCGTGTCATTGATTATGACGGAAAGAAGATCTGGATAGACTACGCCAAGATCTACAGCCTGAAACAGAGCGACAGCGGCACAGGTTATGAGTTTGTTATCAGCAATCCGATGGAGCCATCCGAACGACTGACGCTTTACGGCACTGTCACACAATAGGATAAAACCAACAAAGCACCGTACAGCGGCATACTGTACGGTGCTTTTTGCTGAAAAGGAAAAATCTTACCATTATATATAGCTCTGCCGGGGTTATCGTGACGCACCCCAGTATTTGCGGTCAAGGGTACGGTAGCGCACAGCCTCAGTGATATGGGAGGTTTTGATGATCTCGGAGTTCTCAAGGTCGGCAATGGTACGGGCTACTTTCAGGATGCGGTCATAGGCGCGTCCCGACAGACCAAGGTTATCGAAGGCCCGTTGAATGACGATCCTGGCACCATCATCAAGGGGACAGAGTTCCGTCAGTTTTCCGGAGGGAATGCGGGCGTTACAGGTGATGTCGGTACCGTGGAAACGCTCGTTCTGGATGCGGCGCACACGATCCACACGCTGTTTGATGGCAGCGGAGCTTTCGGGCTTTTCCACAGAAGAAAGATCCTTGAAGTCTACCGGCGGCACTTCCACATGGAGATCGAGTCTGTCCAGAAGCGGTCCGGATACCCGTGCCAGATACCGTGACACGGACTGACGGGTGCAGGTACAGTCCCTTGTGGGATGTCCGTAGTAGCCGCAGGGGCAGGGGTTCATGGCGGCGATCAGCATGATGGTACAGGGATAGGTGAGGGTGGCATTCACACGGGAAATCGTTACCTTGCCGTCTTCAATAGGCTGGCGGAGGATTTCCATGGCGTTTTTATGAAATTCCGGCAGCTCGTCCAGGAAGAGTACGCCGTTATGGGCAAGGGAAATCTCGCCCGGATGGGGAATCGTGCCGCCGCCTGACAATCCCGCCGGTGAGACGGTGTGGTGGGGAGAACGGAAGGGCCGGTGCGTGACAAGAGCTGCGTGTTCCGGCAGGATGCCCGCGATGGAATGAATCTTGGTGGTTTCAATCATTTCGGTAAAGGTCATATCCGGCAGGATGGTGGGCACACGCTTGGCAAGCATACTCTTGCCCGTGCCGGGACTGCCGATGAGCAGAACGTTGTGACCGCCGCAGGCTGCAATTTCCAGGGCTCTTTTCGCGGTATACTGCCCTTTTACGTCGGAAAAGTCAATGTCATAGATCAGCTGTTCCGGCGTGGGAAGAATGTGTCCGGCAGGAGCAATCTTCTCCTGGTCCCGCAGATGACGGATCAGCTCCGTGAGATTCCTGACGGGGATGATCTCTATATCGCTGACGACAGCTCCCTCGGAGGCGTTATCGGCAGGCACATAGAACCGCCGGATACCGTTCTGCTTTGCCTGGAGCGTCATGGGCAGCACACCGTTGACAGCCCTCACTTCACCGCTCAGGGAGAGCTCCCCGATGAAGGCGCTGTCAGCAAGCTCGTCACGCAAAGCGCCGGATGCCACCAGAACGGAGATGAGAATCGGCAGGTCATAGACAGACCCCTGCTTTTTGATATCCGCGGGAGCGAGATTGACGATGATCTTTCGGGAAGGAAATTCAAATCCGGCATTTTTGATCGCAGAGCGGACACGGTCACGGGATTCCTTGATGGATGCGTCGGGCAGTCCCACGATATCGAAGGAGGGGAGACCCTTAGAAATATCGGTTTCCACATCCACGTCAAAGGCGTCCATTCCGTAAAGCCCCATGCTTTTGATCGTCACCACCATAACAGGCAGCTCCTTTCTGCATTTCTGATAAAAAATCTGATTTTATTATAGCGTATTTTGCCGTCCGATTCAATCAATCGTGATGGAACAGGCACAATTTGTTAAAATATACAAATTGTGGAATAAAAATTATGTGAAATTGTCGATGAAGAAAAAATTGATTTTTGCACGATAATGTGGTATGATATATACAATAGGGTTAGTATACACGAATACTGGCGTCAAAAAGGAGGGATTGCGATGAAGTGTCCATTTTGTCTGACCGAAAACCCGGCAGATGAATATAAATGCAGAGCCTGCGGCGGATTCCTGCTGCACGCGACGAAGGTACAGGAAAGATATATTGACAAGCTTTTAGAGAATCGGGTCATAGAGAGCTATGACGATCTGATGCAGCTGAGGCAGATCGTGGTTTCGTGCCGCTGTGATGACGGCGTGGGACTGCCGCCCGGCCTGGAGGTGGAGATCGAGGTGCCGCTCTACTATACGGAGCAGGATATTATCGAGACGCTCAAGCAGAAGGGGGTGTGCCCGGAGCTGGAGAACCGTTACTTCCGGATTGATGAATTTCACGACGGGAGACTGAAGCTCCTGAATCTTGGGACGACCGTGCTGGCGGAGGCGGTGTCTGATAACCTGATGAAGCTGGTATTGCATAGTATGGTTTTCACCCGCAAGGCGATGGTGGAGAGAACGGAATAACAGAATGACGATGAAAATCTTTCTTTTGGGAAAACTCTTATCCGGCGGAAAAGGGTTTTCCCCAGCTCCTTTCCGGAAGCAGCGTGTGGGATGACGGAGCAGGAAAAAGAAAGAGACGGTCAACAGGATCCGGCAATCTTTGCAGGAATGCTGCTGTATAATACGGTGGCGGAGGAATGTAGATGAAGGCCCGGAAACGCCGTATACGGGCGTCTGGGGGAGGAAAAAACGGGTACATGGGGGATATTTCTGATAAGGAAGAAAGGGGCTCTCTGTACGAAGAATCGGGCATTATCCGCCAAAATTATGGCTGCCTTATCGTCAGACTGCCGAAAAAACAAAAAATCATTGACTTATCCCGAAAAATAGTGTATGATGGATAATATGGATGTTGATGGGGTGCTGCAATGCAGGAGAGAGAAGAAAATAACGCATGGGAAGCGATGAGCGATACCGAACTGATCAGACGCTACCGACTGGGAGATCAGACGGCATTCCAGCAGCTTGCTGCCCGGTATTTTCTGATCATCCGCAAAAGAGCTGCCCATTTTTACGGTATGGGACTGGAAGCGGATGACCTTTTTCAGGAGGGTCTTCTGGGACTGCATGAAGCGGCCTGTACCTACCGGGAGGAAAGCGTGGCTTCTTTCAGAACTTACGCAGGTGTGTGTATCCGCAACCGTTTTGTCTCGGTGCTGCGCTCGGTGAATGCCGAAAGGAACCGGATCAACCGGGAGCACTTTTCTATCGAGGAGGCAGAGTATGTGCCGTCCCCGCCGGATTCGGAGCCGGAGAATGTCCTGATCAGCCGGGAGGCACTGGAAAGCCTGGAGCAATACCTTCGGGATAACCTGTCCGATACGGAAGCGTCGGTGCTGGTGCTCTACCGGGAGGGGAAGTCGTATGCCGAGATCGCTGCGGCACTCGGGATGAGCAAGAAAGCCTGTGACAATGCCATTCAGCGCATCCGGAAAAAACTCAGATGCAGGAGTTAGCTCCTGAATATGCCCATGTAGCTTAGATCAGCAGAGCGTTGACTTTATCAAAAAATCAAAGGTGGCGGTGCAATTCCGTCCAAGGGCGAAAAATTATTATTATACCAAAGCGAGGTAAAACAAATGTACGAGGATAAGACTCTCATCTGCAAAGAATGCGGCGCTGAATTTGTATTCACAGCCGGCGAACAGGAATTTTACGCATCCAAGGGCTTCGAGAATGAGCCCCAGAGATGCAAGGCTTGCCGTGACGCAAGAAAGAACGCTGTAAAGCCCGAGCGTGAAATGTTCACAGGTATCTGTGCATCCTGTGGTAAGGAAGCAAGAGTTCCTTTCAAGCCCCGTGAAGACCGTCCCGTATACTGCAGCGAGTGTTTCGCCAAGATGAAGGAAGAGCAGGCTTGATGATGGACACGACTGTCTAAGAGGAACGGATGTTTCTTTTCGGTACAGTGCTTGTTTTCAAGATGCTGACACTTAAAGCCAAAAACAAAGGCACGGTTCTCTGTTGAGGAGACCGTGCCTGTTTTTGGCTTATTTTGTTTTTGGAAAAATCAGGCGGGGAGTGAGTCCAGAACGGCGGGAAGTTCCTCCGGAGCTGCGATCACACGGTCACAGACTCTTCGCTCTTCCTCTGTGCCGAAGCCGTAGGCACAGCCTACCGTGAACAGGCCGTTTACCTGTCCCACACGGAAATCGGAATCCCGATCACCGATCATCACATAGCGGCTGTCGGGAAAAGCCTCTTTCACGAACGGGAAGATCTCCTCCTTTGGAATAAAACCGTAATCCTCCGCACAAAAGTAGCCGTCGAACCATCTGTCCAGACCGAGTGCCTGACGATGGGCATCCATATATGCATGACGGCAGTTGGAGAGGATCAGCAGCCGGAAGCCCCTGTTTTTCAGAGCGGTCAATGTATCCGCAATGCCGTCATACAGGATGGCTCTGCCGTTCAGGACGCCGTCGATCATTTCGCTTCCGATGACGGCACTTGCCCTTTGCCACACCTCATCCGACAACTGCGGCATGAAATCCTTCCACATCTCCGGTGCACTCACGCCCAGGTACTTGGAAACATCCTCATCACGGTAATCATGGGGCGGTGCATAGCCCTCCGCTGCCAGCATGGCATAGGCCTTGCGGAAAGCGCACCCGTAAAGGTGCCCGGTGTTGTGGAGAGTGCCGTCGTAATCAAAAAGCAGAGTCATCTTACAGCTGCCTCATCACGTTGACCATCTCAATGGCGCCCAGAGCACAGTCGTAGCCCTTGTTGCCGGCCTTGGAACCGGAACGCTCGATGGCCTGCTCAATGTTCTCGGTGGCAATCACGCCAAACAGCACCGGGATGCCGCTTTTCAGACTTGCCTGAGCAATGCCCTTGGTGGTTTCGTTGACCACCAGCTCATAGTGGGAGGTGGAGCCGCGGATCACGGCGCCCACGCAGATCACGGCATCATACTTGCCGCTTTCCGCCATTTTCTGCGCCACTACCGGGATCTCAAAAGCGCCCGGTACCCAGGCAGCGTCGATGTTCTGCTCCTCCACGCCATGACGGACCAATCCGTCCACGGCACCCTCCAGCAGCTTCTCTACGATGAAGCTGTTGAAACGGGAAGCGATAATGCCGACCTTCATTCCCTCCGGTGCAACGACCTTGCCTTCTAATACATTGATGTTCATACAATAGCCTCCTTAATCAAACTTGATATCGTTAAAGATATGCCCCATGCGGTCCTTCTTGGTTTTGAGATAAAAAGCGTCATACTGTCCGGGGCGGATCTCGATGGGGACACGCTCCTTGATCCGGAAGTCAAAGCCCTCCAGACCGTAGATCTTGCCGGGATTGTTGGTGAGCAGCCGCAGCGACTTCACGCCGAGCTGCTGGAGGATCTGCGCACCGCACCAGTATTCACGCAGATCGGGGGCGAATCCCAGCTTGATATTGGCATCCACGGTGTCATACCCCTGCTCCTGCAGTTCATAAGCCCTGAGCTTGTTGATGAGACCGATGCCGCGTCCCTCCTGGCGCATATAGAGGATAATGCCGCGTCCTTCCTGCTGTACCATCTGCATGGCGGTATGGAGCTGGTCGCCGCAGTCACAGCGGGAAGAACCGAATACGTCTCCCGTGAGACACTCGGAATGTACACGGCACAGGACATCCTCGCCGTCACCGATCTCGCCGCATACCAATGCAATGTGGTGCTCTCCGCTAATGTCGTTTACAAAGCCGTAGATCCGGAAATCACCGTAGACCGTCGGGAGCTTTGCGCAGGCCTGCTGTATCATGTGCATTTCATGGCGGCGCAGATAGTCCTGCAGTTCTTTGATAGTGATAAAGCACAGGTCAAATTCTCTGGCCATCTCCCAGAGCTCAGGGGTACGCATCATCGTACCGTCGTCCCGCATGATTTCACAGCAAAGACCGCACTCTTCCAGTCCCGCCAGACGGCAGAGATCAACGGTGGCTTCTGTATGGCCGCTGCGAACCAGAACGCCGCCTTTTCTTGCCGTGAGCGGGAACACATGACCCGGACGGCGAAGCTGCTCCGGTCTGGTAGCAGGATCGGCACAGGCACGGCAGGTATAACCGCGTTCTGCAGCGGAAATGCCGGTGGTAGTGTCGATATGGTCGATGGAAACGGTAAAGGCGGTGCTGTGATTATCGGTATTTTCCGACACCATCTGGGGCAGGGCCAGTCTGGCGGCAATCTCCTGCGACATCGGTGTACAGATCAGTCCCCGTCCGTACTTAGCCATGAAGTTGACGTTTTCGGTGGTGGCAAACTGTGCCGCGCAAATGAGATCGCCCTCGTTTTCACGGTCAGGATCGTCGGTGCAGAGAATGAGCTTACCGCTGCGTAAAGCCTGTAAGGCTTCTTCAATTGTGTTGTATTGATAATCCATGATTTCACCTCGTTTTATAGAAAGCCGTGTTCTGCCAGAAACGCTTCCGTGATGCGTGAGGGAGCGGTTTCCTGCGGCTGCGGCTGTAACAGCCGTTTGATATATTTCCCTAAAATGTCGTTTTCCAGGTTGACCTGTTCGCCGACCTGTTTTAAGAGCAGGGTAGTGCGGGAGCCGGTGTGGGGGATGACCGAGACAGAAAAGCCGGTGCTGTTGAGAGCGGCGACGGTCAGGCTGATGCCGTCAATGGCGATCGAGCCTTTTTCGACGATCAGCTGCAAAATCCGGCTGTCGGCGGCAATGGTCACCCATACGGCATTCTCGTCACGCCGCAATGCGGTGATGGTTCCGGTGCCGTCAATATGCCCGGAGACGATGTGTCCGCCGAAACGGCCGTCAGCGGGCATGGCTCTTTCCAGATTGACACGGCTGCCGCTTGTCAGCGATCCCAGAGCGCTGCGGGAGAGGGTTTCCGGCATCACATCAGCGGTAAAGCTGCTGCCGGTCATTTCGGTGACCGTCAGACAAACACCGTTGACAGCAATGGAATCACCGATCCTCGTTCCCTCCAGCACCGTTTCGGCGCTGATGGTCAGCTTTCCCGAACGTGAGCCGCTGATAAGACTGCGAACCGTCCCCAGTTCCTCAATGATTCCCGTGAACATCCGTCAGCCCTCCCTTCACATCATATTCCAGCAGGATATCCCCGCCGAAATCCGTCAGGCGAAGGTTTTCCAGCATGGCACAGCCGTCGGGGGAGGGGGCACCGCATCCTTCCACGGGTGTTTTGGCATCCTTGCCGCCCATCAGCTTCGGGGCTATGT
>ONEU01000010.1 GCA_900316925.1 uncultured Eubacteriales bacterium | reverse complement strand
TCCTGAATATCATGGTTATTACCGACTGGCTGCCGAATACGGGTATCAGTCTGCCGTTTTTCAGCTCCGGCGGCTCGTCGCTGCTGATGCTGCTTGGTCAGATGGGTATTATCCTGTCCATCTCCCGAACGTCCAATCTTGAAAAAGCATAAGAGGGGTGCACACCATGAGAGTTATTTTTGCAGGCGGAGGAACTGCCGGACACATCAATCCCGCTCTGGCGATTGCCGGATATCTGCGGGAGCGTCAGCCTGACGCCGAGATTCTGTACATCGGCGCAAAGGGCGGGATGGAGGAGCGTCTTGTCCCGCAGGCCGGATTTGAATTTACGGGAATTTCCGTGCAGGGCTTCAAAAGAAAGGTGTCGTTCAAGGCATTCAAGGAAAACATCAAAACGGTAAATTTAGCCGTGTCGGCAGGAAAGACCGCAAAGAAGATTATCCAGGAGTTTCAGCCGGATATCTGCATCGGTACCGGCGGCTATGTGAGCGGTCCGGTTCTGCGGGCGGCACAGAAGCTGGGGGTCCCCACCCTCATCCATGAACAGAACGCCTATCCGGGCGTGACCAATAAAATGCTCTCCAAGAAGGCAGACAGGGTCATGCTGGCAATGCCGGCTGCCCGTAATCACTTCAAGGGAAAATGTCATTTCGTCGATACCGGAAACCCTGTCAGGAGCGAGATTCTTACCCAGGAGCGTGAAGCCTCCCGCAAGAAGCTCGGTCTGGATGAGCGTCCGGTTATCCTGTCCTTTGGCGGCAGCCTGGGTGCGCGGAAGATCAACGAAGCCCTGGCCGATATCATTTCCAGAAGTGCCAAGGACGGGAAATATCAGCATATCCATGCCTACGGACAGTACGGAAAATGGTTCCCGAAGCTGTTGGAGGACAAGGGTGCCGATCTGGAAAAAGCAACGAATCTGGATATCAGAGAATACATCAACGATATGCCTGTATGTCTGGCGGCAGCCGATGTGGTGATTGCCAGAGCAGGTGCCATCACACTGAGTGAGATCCAGGTGAAGGGAAAGCCCTCCATCCTGATCCCCTCACCGAATGTAGCGGAGAATCACCAGTACCATAATGCGATGTCGCTGGTGGAAAAGGGAGCCGCCGTGATGATTGAAGAAAAGGACCTCACTCCCGAAAAACTGACGGAGGAGATTGATAAACTGGCCTCCGACCCTGAAAGACTGGCTGCCTATGCCGAGAATGCAAAGAAGATGGCAATTTCCGATGCTTCCAAGCGCATCTATTCGATTATGATCGAGGTGCTTGCGTCTTCAAAGTCCCGGTAAGCGGACGGTCTGTGAACATCTGAGAGGAAGAAAACCATGAGCAAACAACTGCCGGGGAAGCCCCGCAAGACGGGTGGGAAACCAGCGTCGCCGACTGCGGGTAAGCGCTCCAAGGGCGGCTCACCGCCTGCTGCGAATAAACCGACGGACCTTGAAAACCGGAAAAAACGACCGCGCAGTGCACCGAAACCCAGTCCGGCTGCGATGAAGCAGGAGCAGGAGATCGAAAAACATACCTTTGACCAGGATGCCGAGGATATCCTGAGAAAGGAGACGAGACCGGCATCCCAGAAATACATCAAGCCGCTGCCGGCAAGGAAGCCGATCAGCGCAAAGAAGCGGCGGCTGAAGCGCATCCTGTTCTATACCGTGACCATCGTGATATTGGTGGCGGTGATCCTGACGCTGTCGCTGACGGTGTTTTTCAAGATCGACAGTATTGAGGTCAACGGTGATACGCGCTATGACAAGGATGAACTGATCGAATCCTGCATGATACAGACAGGCGATAACCTGTTCATGTGCAGCACCGCTCCCGGTGAGCAGGAGATCTGGGAGAAGTTTCCGTATATTGAAAACGTCTCCATCCACAAGAAACTGTTCAACAAGATCATCATTGACGTGGAGGAGGCTGTGCCCACCTCGATTATCGAGAGCAGGGGACGGTATGTCCTGCTGAGTGAGAGCGGCAAGATCATTGACATTGCGGATAAGCGGCAGTGCAATGTGCCGATCGTGTTGGGTGCAAGACTGAAAGAGCTCAAGCTGTCATCCTCCATTCAGTATGAGGATGAGAATATCGAGGGGTACATCCGCGAAATGCTTGCCTGCTGTGAGAAGTACCAGCTCGGTACGATTGAAACGATTGATATCAGCAATCTTTCCAAAGTGACTCTGGAGAGAAAAGAGGGGCTGAAGATCATCATCGGCAGTCCTGATAATATCGACTACAAGCTCAAGACAGCCAAGAAGATCATCGAAAAGAGTGTTTCTGAGAATGATGTGGGCACGCTGGATGTTTCATTGGCAGCTTCTGAGGGCGGAAAGTCCTATTTCAATTCCAAGAAACCGGAACCGTCCAAGCCGGAGGCATCCAAGGAGAGCTCACAGAAGACCTCCGAATCGTCTGAAAAAAGCAGTCAACAAAGCAGCCAGCAGAGCAGCCAGCAGAGCGGCCAGGAAAGCAGTCAGCAGAGTGGTCAGCAAAGCGGCGAGGAAAGCAGTCAGGAAAGTACGCAAGAGTCTTCCTCTGAAACAACCGAGGAAACCTCTGTGGAGCCTGTCGTTGATGACGGCGGCAATGATGACGGCGGCAATGATGACGGCGGCAATGATGACGGCGGCAATGATGACGGCGGCAATGATGACGGTGGTTACGATGACGGCGGTTATGACGACGGCGGCTATGATGACGGCGGTTACGATGACGGCGGTTATGATGACGGTGGTTATGATAACGGCGGCTACGATGACGGCGGTTATGATAACGACGGCTACGATGACGGTAGTTACGATGACGGTGGTTATGACAATGGCGGCGTTGAGTGGAACGAGGAATAAGCTATTGTCAGATTCCACAAAAAACGCCGCAAAAAAACAGCAATATCGTTTGAGAGTCATAAATATGTCAAAAAGTTTGGTAACCGTATTGAAAAGCAGGCTGAAAAGTGGTAAATTAGTAGTAGTACAATAGGCGAAAAAATAATGATGTCAGAATGTGGAGGAATACCTGATTCTGTCAGATGAAATGTTGAAGGGAGAATAAGAATGCCTTACGAATTTGAAAATGAAGTGGAGAGCATAGTTCACATTAAGGTAGTAGGAGTCGGCGGCGGCGGCGGAAACGCTATTGACCGCATGGTGGAGTATGTATCCGGTGTGGAGTTTATCTCCATCAACACCGATAAGCAGGCTCTGAACCGTTCCAAGGCTACCCAGAAGGTTCAGATCGGCGAGAAGATCACCCACGGTAAGGGCGCAGGCTCCAAGCCGGAGATCGGTGAGAAGGCAGCCGAGGAGAGCAGAGAAGTGATCGCAGAACTGCTGAAAGAAACCGATATGGTATTCATCACGGCAGGTATGGGCGGCGGCACTGGCACCGGCGCAGCTCCGATCGTGGCAGAAATTGCCAAGGAAATGAGCATTCTGACCGTAGGTATCGTCACCACTCCCTTCCTCTTTGAGGGCAAGCGCCGTATGGAGCAGGCCGAGCAGGGGATTGCAAAGCTGCAGCAGCACGTTGATTCCCTGATCGTCATCCCCAACGAGAGACTGAAGCATATCAGCGAAGAGAAGATCACCCTCCAGAACGCTTTCTATGCTGCCGATGATGTGCTCCGTCAGGGCGTTCAGAGCATCACCGACCTGATCGTGATCCCCGGTCTTGTGAACCTCGACTTTGCAGACGTGACATCCGTAATGAAGGATGCCGGCTATGCCCTGATGGGTGTCGGCGTTGCTTCCGGCAAGGATAAGGCAAAGATCGCTGCACAGAATGCAATTACCAGTCCGCTGCTGGGTACCTCTATCCAGGGCGCAAAGGGACTGGTTGTCAATATCAAGGCTTCTCCCGACATCGGACTCGACGAGATCCAGGAGGCTTCCACCATGATCTCCGAGCAGGCAGACGAGAATGCTATCATTATCTGGGGTGCCGCTCTGGATGAGGAGATGGAGGATGCCATCAGCGTGATTGTGATCGCTACCGGATTCCCCACCACCGATCATTTTGCACCGGTTCCCGCACCGAAGAAGGAAGAGAAGAAGCCCGTACCGCCTCCCTTCCAGTATGGTGTTCCCATGGGACAGAAGCCTGATCCGGCTCGTTTCGGCACCGTGACGAAGCCCCAGGAGAACAAGAATACCAGACCGCAGCCTCCGTATCAGCAGCCGATGTATAATGCACGTCCTGCTGCTGAGCCTCAGCAGGCTCCCGTCTATCCCAACGCAAACACCAAGGCACCGGCTGCTCCCGCAAGACCCGCTCCGCAGCCCAAGAGAAACAATGACTCTGATGATTCCTTTGTGGACATCATTTCTATTTTCGATAATAAATAAGAGCCTGCAAGCCTGCCGTGATCGACAGGCTTGTTTTGTGTATCCAAAAACGGGGGAGTTCCAATGAAATCAAAGCACCTGATAGACCTTGAAAACCTTTCCATAGAAGAGCTGATGGAGATCATCAACCTGGCCAATGAGATCAAGCAGTCACCGCAGGATTATTCCGAGGTGTGCCGGGGAAAGATCCTTGCCACGCTTTTCTATGAGCCCTCCACCAGAACACAGATGTCCTTCAAAACCGCCATGCTCCGACTGGGCGGCAGTATCATCGGTTTTGATAATCCGCAAAATTCCTCGGTTTCAAAGGGAGAGAGCCTCAAAGATACCATCACGGTAGTCGGCGGTTATGCGGATATCATTGCCATCCGACATTCCATGGAGGGAACGGCAGGTGCGGCGGCTCTTTATTCGGCGGCTCCTGTCATCAATGCCGGTGACGGCGGTCATCTGCATCCGACACAGACGCTCACGGATGTGGTGACGCTCTATAATGAAAAGGGAACGCTTGACAATATGCGGATCGGACTGTGCGGCGACCTGAAAAACGGCAGAACCGTCCATTCCCTGATTAAAACCCTGGCACATTTCAAGGGCAACAGCTTTGTGCTTATTTCTACCCCGGAACTGACCATCCCCCAGTATATCAAGGATATCCTCAACGCCTCCGGCAGCCGTTATACCGAGATTTCCAGTCTGGCAGAAGCTCTGCCCCTGCTGGATGTCCTCTACATGACGCGGATCCAGCGTGAGCGTTTCAGCAGTCCCGAAGCGTATGAAAAGCAGAAGGGCGTGTTCGTGCTGGACAGAGAAAAATTGAAGCTCGCCCGCAAGGATATGAAAATCCTCCATCCTCTGCCGAGAGTGGATGAAATCACCGAGGAAGTCGATTACGACAGCCGCGCCAAGTATTTCCAGCAGACGGTCTATGGAATGTATGCCCGCATGGCGCTGATCAGTACCATGCTGCGGCATCCTGACAGAACACCCCATTCCCGTGTGTTCGATACCCATCAGGTCCGCTGCTCCAATCCCCGCTGCATTACCTCTACGGAGCTGTATCTGCCCAAGCGGTTCCGACCTGTTGGCGGTGATATGCTCCTTTGCCGGTACTGCGAGGGACGTACTCTTATCTGAATCCAACGGAAATCAGTTTTGAAAAGTCTTTGCCTGAAAGTCCATGTAAATTTTTCGTCAACAAAGATGAGAAGTTAGTTTTGACCCATTGCTGCAAGGCGTATCCTTCAGCGAATTTTGGAAAGGGGTCCGGGGAAAACCTTTTTTCGCCAGAAAAAGGTTTTCCCTGGTAACTGGCAGATGTTAATTGATTTCCGTGTCTGAATCCAAGGTCCTGTTACAGTGATGTAACAGGGCTTTCTGTTTTCAGCCCGTTTTCGATGCCCGGAAAAATCATCGGCTGCGAAGACGGTTTTCGCCAGAGAAACTGCCCTGTAAAAATCCTTTCCATGACTGGTATTTTGTGCGGGATTTTGATATAATAACAACAGAATATATATTGACAGGCAGATGCAGAGAAAGAGGAGAGGTGATAGGATGAATCGGAAGTGGATCCCAGCCGTAGTGGTACTGGTGACGGGAGCGGTACTGCTGACAGCCGCGTGTTCACTGAACTGGCTGATGGAGGAAGAGAGTTCTCTGTCAAATAACCCCATTGACTGGGGCTGGAACAGCAGTCAGGAGAGCCGGTCGGTGAGCAGTCATCCGGAAAGCGCGGTGGTGACCGATATCTCCGAAACAAAGGAGTATACCGTCAAAAATACCCTGACCGGGCAGCAGGTGAAGTATTATAATTATCTTGTCGCTCAGATCGAGGAATATGAGACGGTCTTTCATTTTGATAACGCAGGCAAGGAGGACCTGAAAGCCGCCTATTTTGCGGTGCTGGATGACCACCCCGAGTATTTCTGGCTGGGAAAGGGCTATGTGTACCATTCCAGTACCATTGGGGACTTTTCCTCCATTACGCTCACGCCTACGATTCTCACGAAGGATCGTGACGAGCTGCGCCGGCTCTCGGAAGAACTGCAGCAGCTGACAAAACAGATCGTGCAGGATGCGAAAAGCAAGGGGAGTGTCTATGAGCAGGTGAAATATTTCCATGATTACATCGTGGATAACACCGATTATGATACCGCTGCGCTGGATCTGATCCGCGATGAGGACTACGACGAAATTGTTGTCGGCGGGACGGCCTATGGGTGTCTGATGAAGCATACGGCGCTGTGTTCGGGATATGCGGCGGCATTTCAGCTGCTCTGCCATGAAGCAGGCGTGGATTGCTATCTGGTCAACGGCACCAGGGCAACGGAGAGCGGTACGCATCAGTGGAACTTCCTCAAGCTGGACGGAGATTATTACTACATGGATGTCACCTGGGATGATCCGGTGCGGGAAGACGGCGTAAGGGTCAGAACGTATGAATACTTCCTGATCTCGGATGAAGACCTTGCCAGGACGCACACGATCGACCATGACCGTCCGCTGCCGGATTGTACCGCCGTCAGATATAATTACTATGTCTATAACGACCTGTATTTTGAGGAATATGATTTCCGGTATATCCAGGATGCGGCGGAAAAGGATCCCGACGGGACGGAGCTTACGATGAAATTCGGTTCGCCGGAGCAGCTGGAGCTTGCGGAAAATGACCTGATGGAGAACCAGCGGATCTTTGAGATCGATGGTTTTTCAGGGGGAGTGAGCTACTCTACCAGTACATCGGGCTGTATCCTGACGATACGCAACCGTAACGAATAACAGATGGAGCAAGAAAATGACGATCAGAGAATTGCGAGAAAAGGCCATGAAGCTCCCGCTCAGTCCGGGAGTGTATATTATGAAAAGTGAAAAGGACGAGATCATTTATATCGGCAAGGCCAAAGCGCTCAAGAACCGTGTGAGCCAGTATTTCGGATCGGATAAGAATCATCCGGAGAAAGTCCGACAGATGGTGGCTCATGTGGATCATTTTGATTACATTCTCTGCGGGAGTGAATTTGAAGCGCTGGTGCTGGAGTGCAGTCTCATCAAGCAGCACAAGCCGAAATATAATATACTGCTCAAGGATGATAAGGGTTACAGCTATATCCGTGTGTCGAATGACCAGTGGCGGCGGATCAGCTTTGTGATGCAGAAGGCCGACGACGGCGCGGAATATCTGGGACCATATATGAGTGCGTGGTTTGCGAGGAATGCGGTAGATGAAGCGTTGAAGATTTTCCGGCTGCCCTCGTGCAATAAGGTGTTCCCCAGGGATTTCAACAAGAGCCGTCCCTGTCTGAATTACTATATCAAGCAATGTTCCGCCCCCTGCTGCGGACGGGTGGATCTGAAGGAGTACCTTGAGAGTGTGAACGCGGCAGTGGAGTTCCTGAAAAAGGGCAACAATGATTCTGTCCGGCAGATGACGGAGAGAATGGAGGCAGCCGCTGAGAATCTTGATTTTGAGCTGGCGGCAAAGCTGCGTGACAGAATCACCGCAGTGAAGCGTATCACGGAAAAACAGCAGGTGGTCTCGGTAAACACGCCGGAACAGGATGCAATCTCTCTGATAACGGAGGGAGCGGACGCGTGTTTTGCCGTGCTGCGGTTTTCTGAGGGCAGGCTGTATGACAAAGAGGACTTTCTCATCCGTGAGATGGGGGAGAGAGCCGATCTTCCCGCTGCAAGAGCGGATTTCATCAAGCAGTATTACACCATGCGGGATACGGTGCCGCCGGTCATCACGCTGGATGCCCCGCCGGAGGATGAGGAGCTGCTGCTTGGCTGGTTGAGTGAAAAACGGGGAAAGAAAGTAAGGTTCCTCTATCCGCAGAAGGGTGAGAACCAGAAAATACTGGAGCGGTGCCGTCAGAATGCGGCTGAAAAGCTCGCCCAGAGCCGCGGCCATCTCGGACATGAGCTGTCTGCGCTGGATGAACTTGCCACCCTGCTGGGACTCTCCAAACCGCCGGTGTGGATCGAGTCCTATGATATCTCCAATCTGATGGGAGCGGAGAATGTGGCGGGCATGGTGGTGTTCAAAAACGGCAGGCCCCATAAGGAATCCTACCGACGTTTCCGGATCAAGGGCTTTCAGGGACAGGACGACTATGCTTCCATGCATGAGGTGCTGACGCGGCGTTTTGAAGAATATTTCAAGAATCGGGACAGCGGCGAGGGATTCGGCCAGCTTCCCGATCTCATCCTGCTGGACGGCGGCAAAGGACAGGTATCGGCAGTCCGTCCGGTACTGGAACGGTTCGGACTGGATGTGGCGCTGTTCGGCATGGTGAAGGATGGCAAGCACAAAACCAGGGCAATCACCGATGAGGGCCGTGAGATCGCCATTACCTCCAAACGGCAGGCGTTTACCCTGGTGTCGGAGATACAGGAAGAGGTACACCGCTTTGCCATCGGCTATCACCGTCTTGCCAGAAAGAAAAAGACCATCGGTTCATCACTCACGGAGATTGACGGCATCGGTAAGGAAAGAGCCGCTGCACTGCTGTCGTTCTTCAAGACGATTAAACGCATCAGTCAGGCGGAGGTCGAGGAGCTGCTGCAGGTCAAGGGGATGACAAGACCGGCGGCAGAGGCTGTTTATGACCATTTCCATCCTCCGGCAGGACGGAAAAATGATACCGAAAAATAAACGATATTCTTTTGAATGCTATGCAAAAAGTCTATTGACATTCGAGGGCTTTTATCTGATAATATGATGTGTGAAAGTATATCTGTGCAAGAAGGATTGTGAGAAAATGAGAGTGATCACAGGAGCGGCCAGAGGCAGAAAGCTCCAGACGCCGCCGGGGGAACAGGTCCGTCCCACCACCGACGCCGTGAAGGAGAGCGTATTCAGTATCATCCAGTTTTCGGTAGAGGGCAGAGCGTTTTTGGACGCATTTGCAGGCTCCGGCCAGATGGGGATCGAAGCCCTCAGCCGGGGAGCCAGGCACGCCGTTTTCCTGGATAACGGACGGGCGTCTCTTGAAGCGGTGAGGAAGAATCTTGCCGTCACGGGACTTGCCGACAAGGCAGAGGTCATCCCTGCCGATACCCTGTCATATCTCTCCAACTGCACACAGCACTTTGATATTGCTTTTCTTGACCCGCCGTATCAGACAGGACTGTTACAGCAGGCGCTACAGCTCGTTCCCCGTGTGATGAATCCGGGAGGAATGATCCTGTGCGAGCATCCTGCGGAGGAAGTCCTGCCGGAAGCTGTCGGTGATTTTATTCTGAAAAAAAGTTATAAATACGGGAAGATCCGCATTACCGTATTTTCACATAAGGAAGTGGAAGGACTATGACAACAGCCATTTGTCCGGGCAGCTTTGACCCGGTGACGCTCGGACATATTGACATTATCACAAGAGCTTCAAAGCTCTTTGACCGTGTGATCGTAGCCGTACTGGTCAACATGGAGAAGAAGCCCTGGTTCACGATCGAGGAGAGGATCGACCTGCTCCGCAAGGCAACTGAGGGCATCGGTAATGTGGAAATTGCCGGTTTTGACGGCCTGTTGGTGGAATTTGCACGGCAGAAGGGCGCCTCCGCCATTGTAAAAGGCCTGCGTGCAGTATCGGACTTTGAGTATGAGTTCCAGATGGCGCTTACCAACCGCAAGCTGGCACCCGATGTGGAAACGCTGTTTCTGACAACAAGCTCGGAGAATATGTACCTGAGCTCGAGCACGGTAAAACAGGTGGGACTCTGGGGCGGCGATATTGCTCCCTTCGTTCCCGATTGTGTGCGGGATGAAATCTTGATGAGGATCAGACAAAGGAGTCATAAAATATGAAACTGGAATTATTGATCAATGAACTGCAGGATCTGGTAGAAACCTCCAAGAAAGTGCCGCTCAGCGGCAAGAAGATGGTCGATGCAGAGCGCCTGCTGGAAATCGTCGATGAAATGCGGGACAATATCCCCAGTGAGGTAAAGCAGGCAAAGTCGATCGCTGCCGACCGCACCAATATCCTGGAGAAATCCCGTCAGGAGGCCGAGAATATCGTGCAGCAGGCCGAGGAGAGAGCCAAGGCCATGGTGGAGCACAATGAGATCACCCGTCTGGCACAGCAGAGAGCCGGGGAGATCATCAATAAGGCAAACGCCGATGCCGCCAAGATCAGACAGGCCGCCAATAACTATATTGATACCATTATGAAGAAGGCTGACGATCAGCTTTCCGCCAACCTGGCAGATCTGAAGAAGACCCGTCAGAGTCTGAAAAACTACCAGCAGAAGAACAGCGGCAGTAAGAAGACTCCTCCTTCCAAGCAGCAGTAAGGGACGTTCCCCGTACCGGGAAAACGACAGACAGCAATTAACTGTCGGAAGAAACTTCCGGCGCCGGATCAATGTCATGTTGGAGGTTATATGAAAAGAATCGTATCAGGTATTCTCTATGTCATGTTTTTCGGCTTTGCCGCAACCCTTGTAACCGCCTGCATCCTGCTCATCTTCAATTCCGCCGGAAAGACCGAGCAGAAGCTGAATGATATCGAAGCTGTGCTGCTCAGCGGACCTACCGATGAGAGTGACGGCAGTTATGAACAGATCGAAGCGTCTGTGGTGACCGAGCCGGCGAAGAATTACCAGCGGGTCTCGGTGCGCTATGGCTACAATGCATTGGAAAACAATGAGAAAAAGTCGCTTTATGACCGTATTGCAAACAGTATTTACAGCGTGTCGAATGAGCCGGATGAAAACGGCCGCTATCGTACCTCCCGTATGAAGATCAGGAACCGCCGTCTGTCGGAGTTTGATATCCGTGAGGTGGTGAATGCCTTCATTGCCGACAATCCCGAAATCTTCTGGATCGAGAACCTGTTCGGTTACGCCTATGACGACGGGAACACGCTGGTAGAGTTTTATTCGGTGCTGTCGTCGGATGAATGTAAGACGTATATTGACCGCTTCAATAAGCAGGTTGACCTCATTCTGGCAGGACTGGACAGCGGTTTGTCGGAGTATCAGCGGGAGAAATACCTGCATGATAAGCTGCTGCGGAGCTGTGTATATAAGGCAGGGGTAGCGTCTTCTGCGGACGGCTGGGAGTATTTCACCTCCTACGGAGCCATCGTAAACGGTGAAGCCGTATGCGAGGGTTATGCCAAGGCGATGCAGATCCTTCTTTCACGCACAGGAATTATGTGCAGCACCGTCAGGGGTGACGCCGACGGCGTTGCTCACATGTGGAACGTGGTAGAGCTTAACGGTGAATGGTACCATCTGGATCCCACCTGGGATGATAACGACAAGGACGGCGTGATTAACTACGAGTATTTCAATCTCACCACCGAAGCGATTCTCAAGAATCACACCATCAGCGACAGCATTGACACCGTGATCCAGGTGGAAAACAGCGAGAGCATAGACCCGTTGGCAAGGTATAATTTCCATGTGCCCATGTGCACCTCCAAGGAAATGAATTATTACTATGCCGAGGGCGTGATGATCAATAATTTTGACGGCAGCAGCGATAAGGCCATTATCGCCTCCCTTGTGGAAAAAGCCAATCGCTCAGAGGTATACATTCCTCTGCGTTTCGGAACGGAGCTGACATATAGCGAGTATATCAACAAGCTGTTTTATGAAGCCCCCTATGAGTTTTATTACTGTATCGAAAATGCCAACGAACAGTTGGATGTTGACCACCGCATCAATAAGGACAGCGTTTCGGTGCTGAAAAATGAATCCACCATGACGCTGCGCATCAAGGTGAGCTTTGAAAACGAGAATAAAGCCGCCTGACCGACAAGTGAATCACGACTGACAACCAGCCGCTGCCATCTGTGGTGCGGCTGCTTTTTGTTGGGCGGAAGGTAGAAAAACACAAAATCTCTTGCGCTGTCCTGCCTGTCCCTGACGGCAGCGGCGGAGAATGAAAACAATACTACCAAGCTGCCCTTTGAACTCAAAGCGCCCACCCAGGTGGCACTTTCCTGGTTAGAAAATGGAGATTCCCCCACTACCATGCAGATCGCCTACAATATGGACAATTCCATGAACGAGTGGTTTGCCTATATGTCAGAACCGACCACACATGAAGAGGCAATGGAAAAGTTTTCCAAGGAATACAAGATTGATGAACTGTTTTTGGACGCCCAGATTGACTGGGCCATTGACAATCCCACCGACTGGCACTACACCAAATACTGGGACGGAGAGACCTATGTGGATGATGAAGGCAGAACGGTCTTCCCGGGATTTGGCTATGATAAAGATATGGTTTTGCGCACCAGTAGTTGGGATCATATCGGGGGAGGCGTGGACGGCACACAAAACATCAGCACCGAATGGATCCTGCGGGGCGGCATTATTACTGATAATCAGGAAGACAGCGAATGGTTCTATGGCAGTGACCAGGTTCTTGGCGTGAAAAGTCAGCTGAAGGACGATCAATACACCCTTGAGGTGACGGATGCGGAAGCAAATGAACGCATGATAAAGATCGACTGGACCCAGCACACGCTCTATTGCCGTGTCCGCTGGGCTGTGACCTGTGATTGGATCGCAGACAATGGAGAGATCACCCGTCTGCCGGTATTCTCTGAATGGTCGGAGACAGCATCCTATGGTAAGGGCGTGGAAGCCTTCAAGCCCTATTCCGCCGAATCCCTTGCAGCTCCCGTTATCAAAGACCTGCGCTACTATGAAGAAGAGTTCAACGGTTATCCGCAGATCGCCTGCAAGTTAGAGGTGCCGGAGGAACTGTCCAGGAACCTGACGGCGATTCAAGCAAACGGCGGCTCTATTACTGTATATTGGGAAGGACGTATTCCCGGCGGAGAGTGGGTCGAATTACAGGGAGATTTTACCGTAACGTCCGGTGAAGCCGTGATCGCTCTCCAGAATCTTGCAACATCTATCATTGAGAAAAACAAGGAAAACGGCGTCAGCACGGCGGAGGTCGTAGTGAAAAAGGATTCCCCCGTAGAACTGCGCTGCCGTTACTTTTGTAGCCAGTATGCGAGTCTGAACGGTGAGTTTCTGGGCGAGTTTTACTCTCCCTATTCCGAGGTGCTTACCTTTGGAACCCAGGAGATGAGCCATACCGAAGAGCCCGTTGTGGAAGAGAGTAAACAAGCAGATGAAAGCAAGGTCGAAAGCAGCACCGTTCAGAAGACGGAGGAACCCAAGTGTAAGGTCTGCAAGAACTGCCCGGCGCCCCTGGGGCTTTGCATCTGGATATGGATTGCCATTATTGCAGCGGTGATTATCATTGTCGTGATTATCGTGATCGTCGTGGTGAAGAACAAGAAGAAGGATACCAAAGAGCAGAAATAATCGATAAAAAAAGCTGTCGCAAATGCGGCGGCTTTTTTATATACTGATAGCATAAATCATAGAAATCAATTTTGAACAATCCTTGCCTGAAAGTCCATGCCACCTCTTCGTCAACAACGATGAGAAGTGAGTGTTTTCCGATTGCTGCAAGGCTTATTCCGCAGCGAATTTTGGAAAGGGGTTCGGTGAAAACCTTTTTTCGCCAGAAAAAGGTTTTCCCCGGTAACTGGCAGGTCAAAACGGACTTCCGTGTTTCAGGAGTTCGGGGACTTGCCCCTGATTGCTTTTGTGTTCGTTTATTTGATATACATGGAGATATCAAAAGCCTTGACGGAGTGTGTCAGCGCGCCGATGGAGATGATATCCACGCCGCTTTCGGCAACGGCCCGGAGCGTTTCATCGGTGATACCGCCGGAAGCCTCGAGAACGGCTCTTCCGTCCGTGATGGCAACGGCTTCCTTCATCAGCTCCGGACTCATGTTGTCCAGCATGATAATGTCTGCGCCGGCAGCCAATGCCTCCCGCAGTTCATCCAGGTTCCTGGTCTCCACCTCGATCTTCGTCATGTGGCCCACCTTGGTCCGCAGCTTGGTAATGGCGTTGGTGATGCCGCCGGCTGCATCAATATGGTTGTCCTTGAGCATGGCAGCATCCGACAGATTGTAACGGTGGTTCTTTGCACCTCCCGACATGACGGCATACTTCTGCAGCGGCCGCAGTCCGGGAAGTGTCTTTCTGGTATCGGCAATGGAAGCCCTTGTGCCCTCCACAATCTTTGCATACCGGTGGGAAGCAGTCGCAATACCGCTCATGTGTTGGATCAGGTTCAGAGCCGTGCGTTCCCCCTTGAGCAGGGAGACTGTCCGTCCGCTCATGGTGACGATCACATCACCTTTTCTGACTTCTTCGCCGTCATGCTTGAGAATCTCGAACCGGATCTCCTCATCGAGAAGCTGGAATACCCGTATGGCGACTTCCACTCCGCAGATCACGCCGTCTGCTTTGGAGACAAACCGCCCCTCACCCTGCTGATCGGCAGGAATCAGATAGTCGGTGGTGACGTCGCAGTAGTTGATATCCTCCAATAAGGCGGTTTTGATCAGGTTGTCCACATAAATTTTATTAAGCGTCATGTTCGTTGCTGACCTCCTCCAGTACAATGGATGCCACGGTGGCAAGGCTTCTTGCTTCAACGAAATCCTGGTTGATCTCATAGCCGCCGTTCAGGATCTCGTGCAGGATCTCCCGGGCACGCTTCAGACCGGCGGGGACATTCTCCGGCTTGGGAATGACAAAATGACAATCCTGCATGATCTGACGGATCTCGGTGCGGTAGCCGTGGGGCATCTTGCTGCCGGAGAGATCGTCGTGATCGGTAATATGTTCAAAGGGAGCATTATTTTCTGTTTTAAGCTTGCGGATGATATCGTCGGCGGCGCGGCGGGAGAACACCAGCGCCTCTAACAGGGAATTGCTGGCAAGACGGTTGGCACCGTGAACGCCCGTGTGGGAACATTCGCCGGCAGCATAGAGTCTGTCCACGCTGGTTCTGGCGTGGAGATCCACATCAATACCGCCCATCAGATAGTGCTGACAGGGGAATACGGGGATCCACTGCTTTGTAATGTCGATATTTTCTTCGAGACATTTCTCGTAGATCATCGGGAAACGCTGTCTGACAAAATCAGGGTCCTTGTGGGTAATATCCAGGTAGAATTTCTCATTGCCCTTGGCACGGGATTCCAGCATAATGGCGTTTGACACCACATCTCTCGGAGCCAGCTCGCCGCGCTCGTCATATTTGAAGGCAAAGCGTTCGCCGTCGCAGTTCAGCAGTACGGCGCCTTCACCGCGGACAGCCTCGCTGATGAGGAAGCGTTCACGGTCGTTTTCAGCGGCAAAGGCAGTGGGATGGAACTGGATCCAGCTCAGATGGCGGATCGTTGCCCCCAGCATATAGGCGAGGGTAATGCCGTCGCCGGTCGCAATAGCGGAGTTGGTGGTGTAGGGATAGACCCGTCCGATACCGCCAGAAGCCATGATACAATAGTGGACAGCGGCAACCTGTGAACTGCCGTCAGCCATCAGCATACCGGCCTCAAAGCCTCTTCCGTTGCTTTCGAGCTTATACAGGAGGGTATGGTCGCAGATGTCGATATTGGGATGTGTCTGTACCTGCTCTATGAGGACGTCAACAATGGCACGGCCGGTGGAATCCTTGTGGTGGACGATCCTGTGACGGGAATGTCCTGCTTCGAGGGTCATCTGGAGCTTGCCGTCGCTGTCGAGATCGAAAGCGACCCCCATCTCCTTGAGCCTGAGTACATCCTTCGGACCTTCCGACACCAGCACCTCGATTGCCTTGAGATTGTTTTTATACTTACCGGCAATCAGCGTGTCGGCAATATGCAGTTTGAAATTGTCGTTGCTTTTGTCCAGAACGGCAGCCACACCGCCCTGTGCCAGAGAGGAGTTGGAAAGGGTGAGCTCTCTTTTGGAGATGAGCAGTACACTGACGTTTTCCGGGAACTGCAGCGCAGCATACAGGCCGGCAGCGCCTGAACCAACGATCAAAACATCATATTCCTTATTCATAAGCGCAAGTACCTCTTTTATTCTGAAATGTGTATCGCTTGATGAAAGCATATACTTGTTTCATTATAGCATATCCCCCCATGAATGAAAAGAAAAAAATAGCATTTGACGAAAAAAATATCATTCTGACGAAAAAGCCGCTGCCTGTTAATTTTCACGGCGGGAAAAATAACTGGTACACAGGGATTCCGGGAGAGGGCACGGAAATCCTTGCCTGAAAGTCCATGCAAGGATTTTGTCAACAACGACAAGAAGTTAGTGTTGACCGATTGCTGCATGGTTTATCCCTCAGCGAATATTGGTAAGGGGTCCGGGTAAAACCTTTTTTCGCCAGAAAAAGGGGTTGTCGGGTCACAATAGTTTTCCGTGGGGAGAGGGGGAGCTGTCAGGGAATAAAAACGGTGGTTTCTTGAAATTACTACTTTCCACAGGGGTGTAAATATGGTAGAATAGAGCGTAAAGATGCCGGGATGAAAACCGTGATGCAAAGGAGAGAGCCGTATGGAGCTGTATGAAAACGAAGAGAGAGTGCAGAGAGCCCTGTTAGTGGGCATTGATACAGGAGAATATGATGCCGAGGGTTCGATGGATGAGCTGTTTGAGCTGGTCAGGAGTGCCGGAGCGGAGCCGGTAGCCTCCATGATGCAGAAGCGTGAGAAGCCCGACGGCGCCACCTGCGTGGGATCCGGACGGATTGAGGAGATCAGGGAGTTCTGTGAGCAGAATGAGATCGACTTCCTGGTGTTCGACGTGGAACTCACGCCCACACAGATCCGCAATATCGAGGATGCGACGAATGTGCGCACGATTGACCGGACCATGCTTATTCTGGATATTTTTGCCATCCGTGCCAAGACGAACGAGGGTAAATTACAGGTGGAGCTGGCGCAGCTCAAATACCTGATGCCGCGTCTTTCGGGAAAGGGACGGGAAATGTCCCGGCTGGGCGGCGGCGTCGGCACGAGAGGTCCCGGTGAGACAAAGCTGGAAACTGACAGACGGCACATCCGCCGGAAGATCGAGTATTTAAAGGAACAGCTTGCGGACATGGCAGGCCGGAGGGACCGTCTGCGGGAAAGACGGAAGAAGGACGGCATCATCACCGTGGCGATCGTCGGCTATACCAATGCCGGCAAATCCACCCTGATGAATACCCTCACCCAGGCAGGCGTGCTGTCGGAGGATAAGCTGTTCGCTACCCTTGATCCTACGTCCCGTGCGCTGAAATTGCCGAACGGAGCATCCGTCATGCTGATTGATACGGTCGGTCTCGTCAGACGGCTGCCCCATCATCTGGTGGAGGCGTTCAAGTCAACGCTTGAGGAGGCTGCCTCGGCGGATATCATCCTGAACGTATGTGATGCCTCCAGTGAGGAGTACCGTCTGCACCTGGAGGTGACGGATTCCCTGCTGCGGGAGCTTGGCTGCGGCAGTACCCCCGTGGTCACGGTGTTCAATAAGTGCGATCTGGTTTCCAATCCCGACCTGCTCCCGTCTGGCAAAAGCAGTGTGAGGATCTGCGCAAAAAACGGTGCCGGTACGGATGAGCTGCTCCGTGCCATTGAGAATAATCTGCCTGTGCGTCTGCGGAAATTCAGTCTGCTGCTGCCCTTTGACAAAGCCAATCTGCTGGCCGTACTCCGGAAGGCAGGAGCACTGCAGAGTGAGGAATACACCGCCGAGGGGATCCGTGCCGAGGTGTTGGCGGAGGAATCCCTGTGGCACCTGGTAGAGCCGTATCAGATGCCTGTCTGAGACCGCCCCGCAGAGAAGAGATCGACTCAACGGGGTGAAAAATCTACCGTTGAGGACAATTTTTCTCTGTGCCGCCAAAGGAAGTCAAAAGAGAGAGGACAGAGTATTATTGGACGATTTTATAATACAAAAATTCCTTGACAACTGAATACAGAGGGATTATAATATCACTTATGTGTAAAAGGAAATGTTCAAAAACCGCTGTTTATCAAGGTTTTACAGATTTTTTTACCCGGGAGCAAGAATCTTGTGATGATTGCATTCGGATAATACTGTTGTTTGAGGGGATCGGATTCTATGGAGTTTTTTAATTCTCGTGACACATTATATCGTCATCCTACGGGAGCTATTCCTTCCGGAACGCACATGCATTTTAAGATTATTCTGCCGCGTGACCTGCATTGCTCGGGAGCGGTGCTGGCAGTAAAGGACGACCGCTTTGGCGATACCACCGTTCAGGGAATGTTCTGGGCAGGCATGATCGGGGATGACCATGAACAGTGGGAGTGCGACATCAATATTGAACGTGTTGGACTGTACTGGTACCATTTCGGTCTGGACACCTGCTATGGCAGACGCTACATTATGAAAGGCTACGGCGGTCAGGGCTATCTGTCCATGACGGATAACGACCCCCGTTTCCAGCTGACCTGCTATGACAAGGACTTCAAGACGCCTGACTGGCTGCCCGGCGGCATTATGTACCAGATCTT
>ONEU01000110.1 GCA_900316925.1 uncultured Eubacteriales bacterium | reverse complement strand
GATAGCAGCCGTTAAGCGCCCCGTTAAGGGGCGTGTCGGCGGACAGAGAAAAAAATCGGCGCAAGCCGCCGTGCCGGATGTTAGCGACATAGAAGTTTCGCCTTAAACGAACAGAGTGAGCGTCAGCGAACGGGAGCGTGATTGGGAGCGCAGGCTCTGCGCTGATCGGGAGCGCAGGCTCTGCGCCGGCTGCTTTACATTTATTGGCAGATGTGGTATGATGGGGATATATTTTCAGGAAAAGAGCGTGTTGTGATGAAAGAGATCTGTGTGAAACCGGGGGTACTGTCGGGGACGGTGTCGGTGCCGCCCTCAAAGAGCGCAGCCCATCGTGCCATTATCTGTGCTTCCCTCGCAAAGGGACAAAGCGTGATCCGCCCGGTGGCACTGTCGGAGGATATGAAGGCGACCATGTACTGTATGCAGCAGTTGGGGGCACAAATGACACTGTGCGGTGATGTGCTCACCGTTGACGGCAGTCAGACACTCTCCAACGGCAGTGCATCCCTGGATTGCGGTGAAAGCGGCTCTACCCTGCGCTTCCTCATCCCTGTGGCGGCTGCCGGCGGCGTGGAAACCGTGTTTACCGGTCACGGGAAGCTCCCCGAAAGACCGATCGGCGTTTTTACCGACTGTCTGCCGGAGAAGGGTGTGGAATGTCAGACACAGGGCGGCCTGCCGCTGAAAATCTCCGGACGGCTGCAAAGCGGCGTGTTTGAGATCCCCGGGAATATCAGCTCCCAGTTCATTACCGGACTGCTGCTGGCACTGCCGCTGACGGACGGCGACAGCGAGATCGTCCTCACTTCACCGGCACAGTCCGTGGGCTACATCCGCATGACGCTGGATATCCTGCGGGATTTCGGCATTTCCGTGGAGGAAACACCTACCGGCTGGAAGATCAAAGGCGGTCAGCAGTACCGTCCCCGCCGGTTCACCGTGGAGGGAGACTGGTCACAGGCAGCCTTCTTTATGACGGCGGCAGCCCTCGGCGGTAAGATCACCATTGATAACCTCAACCCCGATTCCCAACAGGGGGATAAGGCCTGTATGGAGCTGTATGCCCGGTTCGGCGCAAGGATCACAAGGGATGACAGCGGCGCCGTCACCATTGAGCATGACAGACTCCGGGGAACCGAGATCGACGCTTCGGATATTCCCGACCTCGTGCCGGCACTGGCAGTAACCGCGGCGCTGTGTGAGGGAAAAACGGTCATCCGGGGGGCGGAACGTCTGCGCATCAAAGAATGTGACAGGCTCGCAGCCATGACGGACGGCCTGACAAGATTGGGTGCGGACGTCACCGAAACGGCTGACGGTCTCATCATCAACGGTAAGAAAACACTTGCCGGCGGCCGTGTGGAGGGCTATAACGACCACCGCATTGTCATGGCATTTACGGTAGCGGCAGTGGGAGCGGACGGGGATATCACCATCACGGAACCGGACAGCATCCGGAAATCCTATCCCACATTTTTTGAAGATCATCAACGGTTAGGGGGACACACAAATGTCATCATGGGGTGAAGCAATCAAAATATCCATCTTCGGCGAGAGCCACGGCAAGGCCATCGGTGTGGTCATCGACGGACTGCCGGCAGGTGAACGCCTTGATATCGAACAAATCTATCTGCAGATGAGCCGTCGGGCACCCGGCAGGGACAAAGCCGCCACGCCTCGTCTGGAAAAGGATGTCCCGGAGATCCTGTCGGGCATCCTCAACGATACTACCACCGGTGCGCCGCTGTGCGCCATGATCCGGAACACCAACACCCGCTCCCAGGACTACGGTAACCTGCTCACAAAGCCCCGTCCTGCCCATGCGGATTTCACCGGCTATATCCGCTACCACGGCTGCAACGATATCCGGGGCGGCGGCCATTTTTCCGGACGTCTCACGGCACCGCTGGTCTTTGCGGGAGCGGTGTGCCGACAGCTCCTCGCCCGGCGGGGCATTAAGATCGCCGCCCACATTGCTTCCGTGGGACCGATCTGCGACAGCCGCTTTGACCCCGTTTCCATCCCCGCTGCCCTCATGGACAGACTCTCCACCGCCGTGTTCGGGCTGATCGACGAATCCAGGGAGGCGCCCATGCGGGAACTCATCGAACAGTGCCGCATGGAACAGGACAGCATCGGCGGTACCGTTGAATGTGCCGTCACCGGTATGCCCGCAGGGGCAGGCTCCCCCATGTTCGGCGGCATCGAGAACGTGCTGTCATCCATTCTGTTCGGCGTCCCGGCAGTCAAGGGCGTGGAGTTCGGCTCCGGCTTTGAAGGCTCCCTGCTGCGGGGCAGCGAAAATAACGACGAATTTTACTACGACGGTGATACCGTGCGTACCCGCACGAACCGTCACGGGGGGATTCTGGGGGGCATCAGCTCCGGTATGCCCATCGTGTTCCGCACCGCCATGAAGCCCACACCCTCCATCTCCCGGCAGCAGAGAACCGTCGATCTGTCAGAGAAGTCCGACAGCGTTATCGAGATCACGGGACGTCACGATCCCTGTATCGTGGTCAGAGCCGTCCCCGTCATCGAAGCGGCGGCTGCCATTGCGATGGTGAACATACTTGCGGAGGTGCATCAGCTATGAATTTATCGGAGCTGCGAAACGAAATTGACGACATTGATACCCAACTGGCGGAGCTGTTCGCCAGGAGGATGGACTGCGCCTGTCAGGTGGCAGCCTATAAACATGAAAACGGCCTGCCCATCTTCCATGCGGAGCGGGAACAGGCGGTGCTGAACCGTGTGGAGGAACGCGCCGGCAAATACGGCAGAGCTGCCCGTCAGCTCTTTGAGACCCTCATGGCGCTGAGCCGTGACCTCCAGCATGAGATGCTCGACAGCGACGAGGAGCTGCACCAGAAGATTCTCAACGCTGCCTCTGTCCTGCCCACCGATGCCGACCATCTCCGGCTGGCCTGCTTCGGCGTCCCCGGCACCTATACCCATCAGGCGGCTGCGGCGGTGTTCCCCAAGGCGTCTCCCGTCTTCTACCCTACCTTCCGGGAGGTCTTTACCGCCATCCAGAACGGTGATGCCGATTTCGGCGTCATCCCCATTGAAAACAGCTCCGCAGGCTCCGTTACCGAGGTGTATGACCTCATGCTCCAGTACCGCTTCTATATCGTGGCGGAGGAGGACATCTCCGTGAACCATTGTTTGGCGGCTCTGCCCGGTGCCCGGGCAGCCTCCCTGAAAAAGGTCTATTCCCATGCGCAGGCACTCTCCCAATGCTCGGATTTCATCCGCTCCTCGGGACTCGAACAGCACAGCTTCCTCAGTACCGCCGCCGCCGCACAGATGGTGTCGGAAAGCGGCGACAGCTCCCTTGCCGCCATCTGCTCCGAGGATGCCGCCGCCTGCTACGGTCTGGAGATCCTGCGCCGGGGCTTTCAGAACAATCCCAACAATACCACCCGTTTCATCGTGGTCTCCAAGGAGCTCATCATCACCGACGATGCGGACAAGATCAGTCTGTGCTTCTCCCTGCCCCATACCACCGGCTCGCTGTACGCCCTGCTGCGGCGCTTTGCCGGCAAGGGACTGAACCTCACCAAGCTGGAATCCCGTCCCCGCTCCGACACCCCCTTTGAATACCTGTTCTATCTGGACTTTATGGGACACGCCAAGGACGGCGAGGCGCTTACCCTGCTGTGCGCCCTTTCGGATGAGCTGCCCGACTTTTCCTTCCTGGGCAACTGCGCCGGTTCCATGCGGGAGTGAGTGACATGACACGAAAAGGTTTAACAACAGAAGAGGCACAACGCAGCCGCCGTGAGCACGGTGACAACCGTCTGACCCAGGTACCGACGGAACCGCTCTGGAAAAAGGTGCTCCGGGGCTTTACCGACCCCATGATCGTCATCCTGCTGGTGGCGCTGGTCATCCAGGTGATCCTGTTCTGCTTCGGCAGGGCGGAGTGGTTCGAGCCGCTGGGGGTGCTGATTGCCATCCTCATTGCCAACGGGGTATCGGCGGTCAGCGAGAGCCGTCAGGAGGGAAAGGCCCTCGCCCTCAAGGAAGCGGAGGCCGCCGGAGAACTGACAAAGGTAATCCGTGACGGGGTGGTACAGGAGATTCCCGTGGCGGAGATCGTCGTGGGAGACCTGGTGTTTTTACAGGCAGGCGACAAGATCTGTGCCGACGGCGTGATCGTGGAAGGCGAACTGAAAGCAGACCAGGCCTCCCTCAACGGAGAAACCGAAGAAGCCGAAAAGATTCCTCTGCCGGAGGGTGCCTCCTTTGACCCCAAGGACCTGCTCAACCCCTATTATGCCTATCGGGGCACGGTGGTGTGCGGCGGCGAGGGCTATCTGGAGGTACGGGTGGTGGGCGACCGCACCCTCTTCGGAGAGCTGGCGCTGGAGGTGCAGGAGGATAAACGCAAAACGCCCCTGCAGATCAAGCTGGGAAAGCTTGCCAGGCAGATTTCCGTCTTCGGCTATGTGGGAGCGGCGGCCATCGTGGCGGCCATCCTGCTCAAGACCCTGCTCACCGGACAGGCACCTGCCGATTTCACCGGTTGGCTGGGACTGCTCATCAATGCGGTCACCGTAGCGGTAACGGTCATCGTCTGTGCCGTTCCCGAAGGACTGCCCATGCTTACCTCCATCCTGCTGTCCTATCAGAGCCTGCGTATGGCGAAGGATAACGTGCTGGTCAGGAAGATCAACGGTCTGGAAACCGCCGGCAGTATCAGCATCCTCTTCAGCGACAAGACCGGCACCATCACACAGGGCTGTCTCTCCGTCACGGAGCTTGCCACCGGAGATGCCGCAGGCTATGATTCCCTCGCCGCACTCGGACGTCCCCTCATCGACGAGCTGGTCATCGGCATCGGCGTGAATAACAGCGCCGTTCCCGGTGACGGCGGGGTGATCGGCGGCAACAGCACCGACCGTGCCCTGCTGTCCTTCCTGCTCTCCTCCGGGGAGGGCGACGGCCTGACACAGACGGAGGTGGAATCCTTCCAGGCATTTGATTCCCGCAGGAAATATTCCTCCGTCACCGTGCGCCGGGAACACGGGACGGTCACCTATCTCAAAGGGGCGCCCGAACGGCTCATCCGCCGGTGCAGCCGCTATCTGGACAGCCGCGGCGAAACCCACCCCCTCTCCGACCGTCAGAAACTGCTGGATTATATCAACCGTCAGGCATCCCGTTCCATGCGGCTGTTGGCGGTGGTGCGGGCAGGAGACGGCGAAGAGGACGGCACCCTGCTGTGCGTGCTGAGTATCCGCGATAACGTGCGTCCGGAGGCGGCACAGGCCATCCGGGAGGTCCGTCAGGCAGGTATCCAGGTAGTCATGGTCACCGGCGACAGGAAAGAAACTGCCGTTGCCATCGCCCGGGAAGCCGGTCTCATGGAAACCGATGCCGACAGGGCCATCACCTCCGCCGAGATGGCTGCCCTGCCGGACGAAGAACTCCGGGAGCTGCTGCCGGACATCCGGGTCGTGGCACGGGCACTGCCTGCGGATAAAAGCCGTCTGGTCAGACTGGCACAGGAGCGGGGACTGGTGGTCGGCATGACGGGTGACGGCGTGAATGACGCTCCGGCACTCAAAAAAGCCGACGTGGGCTTTGCTATGGGCAGCGGTACGGAGGTTGCCAAGGAAGCCGGCGACATCACCATCCTCGACGACAATTTCTCCTCCATCGAAAAAGCCATCCTCTATGGACGCACCATGTTCAAGAGTATCCGGAAATTCCTGATCTTCCAGCTCACGGTGAATGTAGCGGCGGTACTGCTGTGCTTCATCGGTCCGCTGCTGGGGGAGAACGTGGTGCTCACCGTCATCCAGCTCCTGCTCATCAACCTGGCAATGGATACCCTCGCCGCCATCGCCTTCGGCAGCGAACCCACCCGCAGGGAATATATGCGGGAAAAGCCTGTTCCCCGTTCCGCCGGGATCGTCAGCGGACGGATGCTCGCAGAGATTCTGCTGTCTGCCGGCTATATCACCCTCATGTGTCTTTCCGTCCTCTTTATCCCCCCGGTCAGCGGTCTCTTCGCCTGCTCCGATCCCACCTATCTGCGTTCCGCCATGTTCGCCGCGTTTATGATGGCCATTACCTTCAACGGCTTCAATGCCCGTACCGAGAGCCGCAGACTCTGGCGCGGTCTTGGTGACAACAAACGCTTTATCGCCGTCATGGCAGTCATCCTGATCGTCCAGTTCGTCTTTGTCACCTTCGGCGGCACCTTCCTGAGCGTGGAGGCGCTGTCACCCATGGACTGGCTGCTGTGTACCGGTCTTGCCCTGATGGTCATCCCCCTGGATTTCCTGCGCAAGACGGTGCTCCGGTTCCGTCAGACGAAAAACTGATACGCCGATTCCATACAGATTCCAAACAAGCCCTGTATACTATTCTTAACGACCTACAAAGGAGGAACCACCATGCCCAGAATCCTTGTTGCCGACGATGAACCCGATATTGCCCAGCTCATTGCCCGCTATGCCCGACGGGAGGGCTTTGACGTCATCTGCGTGGGTGACGGACGGGAGGCGGTGGAGCTCTGCCGGCGGGAGGATTTCGATCTCATCGTCATGGATGTGATGATGCCCGATACCGACGGCTTTACCGCCTGCAAGCAGATCCGTCAGACCAAGGACATCCCCGTGCTGATGCTGTCCGCAAGAGGCACGGAATACGATAAGCTGTTCGGCTTTGAGGTGGGGGTGGACGATTATGTAACCAAGCCCTTTTCTCCCAAGGAGCTGATGGCGCGTATCAAGGTCATCATCCGGCGTCACGGCGTCCCTGCCGCCCCCAGGCAGGAGGACAGGCTTATCTTCGGCGGCATGGAGATTGACCTTCTCGGCCATACCGTGACCCTTGACGGCGAACGCACCGATCTCACCGCCAAGGAATACGGTATCCTGGTGTATCTGGCAAAGAACAAGGGCATCGTCCTGTCCCGTGACCGCATCCTCAACGAGGTCTGGGGCTACGATTATTTCGGGGACGACAGAACCGTTGACTGGCAGATCAAGCTCCTGCGCGGCAAGCTCGGCCCCTATCGCGACCATATCCATACCATCAGAGGGGTGGGATATAAATTTGAAGCGTAAAACCAGATCCTTCCAATTCAAGCTGTGGATGTATTTCATCCTGTTCACGGCATTCATCTTCACGGTGCTGTGGCTGCTGCAAACCGTATTTCTCCAGAGCTTCTATGACGCGATGCTCATCAGCAATACCAAGGCTGCCGCCGAAAAGATCAGCGCCAACAGCCGGAGTGAATCGGTGGACACCCTGATCGACGAGCTGGCGCATAACAATACCATCCTGGTATTTGTCACCGACCAGAGCGGCAATGTCCTCTACGCTGCGGACGAGTTCAGGCAGCTCCACAGCAAGCGCAAAAACGGCCCCGATGAGATGGGCAGGCACGGCGACGGCAAGCGTGACAGCTACCGGATGCTCCCGGACGGCTATGACAGCTTCCTGAGCGAGCTGAAATCCAGCAGTACCGGCGTGACCGAGAAAAACTCCGGCAGCCTGTATGTCTACGGCACCTATATCGACTACTACAACTGCTCCGAACCCGCCGTTCTGTATGTGGGCACCACCCTCGACACCGTAGGTTCTTCCGTATCCATCATCAGTATGCAGCTGGTATGGGTCACCCTGCTGTCACTCCTTTCGGGCTTTGTGCTGTCGTGGTTCATCGCCCGGCGGTTCTCCTCGCCCCTGGCAAGCCTGTCCGAAAAAGCCCGTCATCTCGGCGAAAAGGAGTATTCCCCCGGTTTCAGAAAGGGCTTCTGCTCAGAGCTTGACCAGCTCAGCACCACCCTCGATACCACCAATGACAAGCTCAACCGCTCCCGTGATTTCCAGATGGAGCTGCTGGCGAATGTCTCCCACGATCTGCGCACCCCCGTCACCATGATTAAGGGCTATGCGGAGATGATCCGGGATATCTCCTGGGAGGACGAGGAGCAGTGCCGCAAGGATCTGGAGGTGGTCATCAAGGAGGCCGACCGTCTCACCGCCCTGGTCAACGAGATCATGGAGTACTCGGAGCTTCAGACGGACACCGTTCACGAGGATTTCGTCCCAGTGGACATGAGCCGGCTGGTCAGGAAGGTCGCCGACAGCTTTGACACCCTCTACAAACCCGAGGACATCCGGCTGGAGCGGCAGATCGCCGAGGGTATTTCTGTCAGCGGCAGCGGCAGCCGGCTGGAGCGGGCGCTCTTCAATCTCATGGACAACGCCTTCCGCCACACCGGCAACGGCAGAAACATCCTGGTATCACTCACCGCCGGAAACGGCACGGCAGTTCTGGCGGTCACGGATTACGGCGAGGGCATTCCCGCCGACGAGCTGCCCCACATCTGGGACAGGTACTACACCTCCCGCCAGCGCAAGGGCAAGGGAGTGTCCGGCCTGGGACTCGCAATCGTCAGACAGATCACCGAAATGCACGGCGGCACCTGTGACGTCACCACCCAACAGGGCAAGGGAAGCACCTTCCGCATCACACTTCCCCTCTTCCGCCATGACGCTTAGCTGTTCCGCTTATAGCCTGCCAGTTCCCCGGGGAAAACCTTTTTCTGGCGAAAAAAAGGTTTTCCCCGAACCCCTTTCCAAAATTCGCTGTGGGATAAGCCTTGCAGCAATCCGTGAGCTCTCTCTTTTTATCGTTGTTGACGAAGTTTTTGCGCGGACTTCAGGGGTTGTTTTTTAAAGTGATTTCTGTGGGGGAATTGAAACTGATGAGAAAAAGGCACGGTCACTCTGTCGAGAGTAACCGTGCCTGTTTTCGTTTATCCAATGATGACATGATTTGCTTTCGGGGGTGTCAGGGAAACTTTCCGGGAAATCCCTTTCCTAACCGTAGAATGAGTGTCGGGGGGATTTGCATAGACTCCCCGTAGAAAACAACGGTACG
>ONEU01000017.1 GCA_900316925.1 uncultured Eubacteriales bacterium | reverse complement strand
GTTTTCCCCGGACCCCTTTCCAAAATTCGCTGTGGAATAAGCCTTGAAGCAATCGGTAAGCACTAACTTCTCATCGTTGTTGACAAAAAATTTGCATAGACTTCCAGGCAAGGATTTTTCAATATTGATTTCCGTGCATCAATTTCGCGGGGGTGCAGTTTTCTGATAAACAATCACTGAGAAATCCCGACGAAAAAACCGTTCAAAAAAACAGCCGACCAGGAAAGCGGTACGGCTGTCGCTTGTCTGCACACCAATTTCTCAGAGAAAGCGGTTCTGTTCCCTGCTGTATTCATAACCGATGGCGGAGAGCTTGCGGATGATCTCGGTACCGTCACAGTCAAGTGAACGGCAGAGCTCATCCAGGCTGGAATAATGGTCACGCAGCTGGGTGTTGATATAAGACAGGAGAATCACAGGATCATTGGGAATGGACACGGAAAAGACTCCCTTCGGGTTTTGATTTCGTGTCCATTATACTCTCCCGGGGATAAAAAGAAAACGGTTTTGATGAAAAAACTGCCGTTTCAGCCGGAAAACTCTGATTTGCACAGATTCTTACGGGGTTGTAAAGTTTTTTATGGCAGTCAGCAGCGGTTTTTTGGTTGAAAGTCAGTTGTCTTTGTGTTACAATAAATAGGATAGTTGATAAAGCACCGCCGCATCCCAGAACGGCGGAATAACATACAAAGGAGATTGCGCTATGTGCGGATTATGCGGATTTACAGGCGAGATCATTGACAGAGACAAGGTCCTCGAAAACATGACCGACGTCATCACCCACCGTGGCCCAGACAGCGTGGGCTACTATAAGGATGACCGGATTTCGATGGGCTTCCGCCGCCTGAGCATCATCGACCTTGACAGCGGCCATCAGCCTATTTACAACGAAGACAAGAGCCTGGTGCTGATGTTCAACGGTGAGATCTATAACTACCGTGAGCTGCGGGAAGAACTCATCAAGCTCGGCCACAGCTTCTACACCCACACCGATTCCGAAGTGCTGATCCACAGCTTCGAGGAGTGGGGCGAGAAAATGCTGATGAAGCTTCGGGGAATGTTCGGCTTTGCCGTCTACAACACGAAAGACGGCTCGGTCTTCATTGCAAGGGATTTCTTCGGCATCAAGCCCATGCACTATACGGTCGTGGACGGACAGCTCATCTATGGCTCTGAGATCAAGAGTATCCTGGAGTTCCCGAAATACAAGAAGAAATTCAACTACAAAGCCCTGGACAATTACCTCTCCTTCCAGTATGTAGTACCGCCGGAGACCTTCTTTGAGGGCATCTACTGTCTGCTTCCCGGTCATTATATGTGGTTCCGGGACGGCAAGGTGACCACCACCCGTTATTTTGAAGCCACCTTCGAGCCTGACAACAAGCAGACCATCGGTGAAGCGGTGGACAAAATCGAAGCTGCTTTTGAAAATTCCGTCAGCGTACATAAGATCAGTGACGTGGAGGTCGGCTGCTTCCTTTCCAGCGGCGTGGATTCCAGTTATGTATCCACCTACTTTGCCGATCAGAAGACCTTTACCGTCGGTTTCGACTTCGGCGAGCGCTACAACGAGATCAGCTGGGCAGAGAATCTCTCCAAGGAGATCGGCGTAGAGCACCACACCCATCTGATCGGTTCCGAGGAATTCTGGTCCACGGTGCCGAAGGTACAGTACCACATGGACCAGCCCCTGGCAGACCCGTCCTGTATTGCGCTGTATTTTGTTTCCAAGCTGGCAAGCGAATATGTGAAGGTCGTCCTTTCCGGTGAGGGTGCTGACGAGCTGTTCGGCGGTTATACGGTATACAATGAGCCCCATGTTTTCAAGGTCTATCAGAAGCTCCTGCCGCAGAAGCTCCGCTACGCCCTGGCAAGAAAAGCAAAAAAATGGCCCCATGTCAAGGGCAGAGGATATATCCTGAGAGGCGCACGCAAAACCGAGGATAAATTCATCGGCAACGCCTTTATGTATGACGATGAAGAAAAACGTCAGATCCTCAAAGACGGCTCCATCGTGACCCGTCCCCAGGATCTCTGCAAAAAGTATTACGACAGGGTCAAGCATTATGACGAAGTCACCAAGATGCAGTATCTGGACATCAACCTGTGGATGGTCGGCGACATTCTCCTCAAAGCTGACAGAATGAGTATGGCCAACTCCCTGGAGCTGCGTGTCCCCTTCCTGGACAGAAAGGTATTCGAGATAGCAAGAACCATCCCCACCAAATACCGCATTGCCCACGGCACCACCAAATACGCAATGCGTCAGGCTGCCCTGCGCCATCTGCCGAAATCCACCGCCGAAAAGCCGAAGCTGGGCTTCCCGGTTCCCACCCGTGTCTGGCTCAAGGACGAAAAATACTACAAGGTTGTTAAGGAGATGTTCACCTCCGAGACCGCCGAGAAATTCTTCAACACCGACCTGATCGTTTCGTACCTCGATGACCACTTCAACGGCAAGGATGACAACAGCCGTAAAGTCTGGACCATCTACGTTTTCCTCCTCTGGTACAATATCTACTTCGGTGACGACGATAAGGTCAACAAGCCCTGAGCCCTGCGGTAATCGTCACCCATTAAAAATACGATAGCATAAGAAAAACGGACTACGAAATGTAGCCCGTTTTTTTGATTATTCAGCGGTTGACGAAGAGTTCTTACGATTCGTTGGCCGTCTGATCACGACGCCTTCTAATCTGGGCGTGATGATCACGGATGTCGCGTCCGCTTTCTCACGCCTTGTAAGCTCCTCATAGAAGACATACAAGGTCTGTACGCCATTCTCCAGAATAAAGTAGTGACGAATGTAGGGAATCATTAAAACCAGCAGCGCTCCGAGCAACGCCAAAACGCCCCAGGAATGATAGAACAACAGCAGGATAAAAACTGCCATCGTCAGCAATGCAAAGAGGATCGTCACCATCAGGTGAATCAGTCTCTCATGCTGCCAGAAGCCGATCTCTACAAGAAGCTCCTGTTTCTGACGTTCCAGTTGTTCGATCTCTGCCCCGCTGTCTAACAGCAGCTGCAGCTCCAGTATATAAGCCTTTAGCTTTTTGCCCATATCTCATCGCCTTAATTCTTCTTGATTTTACGTTCCATCACATATTCCTTACAGACAAAGCCACTGCCAATGTCGTTATCAACAGAATTAGTTTTTTTGAAGCCAAGACGCTCATATACGTTGATCGCAAAATGATTATTGCGCTCCACGTTGAGCCTCATTTTCTTGACATTGCCAAAACCATGCTCATCATTAACAAACACCTTCTCCATTCGTTCAAGAGTCTTGCGCGCAAGACCCTGACGGCGGTACTCCGCCTTGATGTAGAGCCGGGAAATGAAAACGTGGTCATGGTACACCTTGTAGCACATATAACCCGCAAAATTACCGTCGGAAAAAAGCATATAATAAATATAGCCGTCTTCTATCTGCTTCTTGAGAGCTTCCTTTGAGTGATATTTTTTCAACATATACTCGATCTGCTGAGTCGAAAAAATATCCCGGTAGTAATTGTGCCAAACGTGATTGGCGGCCTCTTCAATTTCTACTATCTGTTTTTCTGTAGCAACAGGCATTACATCAAATTTCATGTTAAAACCCCCCAAAAATAATTTGTGTAAGCAGTTGATGCCGAAAATAGATATTTGAATATTCAGTTGTAAATGTGCAAAAAGGCTGCGTTATCGGTTGCGCTCGATCTTTCTGCTGGTTACTCTGACATCCACCAGTTCGTCCTCTTTGTCTGTCAGTTCCAGAGGAGCTTTCTTGGTGTATTCATACGGTTCTGTCATACCGTTATGTTTATAGCCTTTATAGATAATTGCGACTGTGATACCTGTCACAATGGCACTGATGCCCACGGAGATCAGGATGACCTGCAGCCAGTTGACAGATTTCTTTTTGGTGGAGCCGGTCGTTGCTGTCGTGGTGTAATAATCATACTCGTAATTATCATGGGCATAATCAATGTAAACCGCATCCGCCCCTGCTGTATCGGCCTGCACGGCAGCAGCAGTTTCCGGAACGATCTCATCCTGTGCATTCACCGTCATGGCACCGAAGCTCACCGAAGCGGCAACAGCGAGTGCGGCAGCACAGATCAGGAAGTATTTCTTTTTCATGACAGAAAATAACCTCCCAGAATACAGATTACCATCAGCACCACGAACATGATCACGCCGAACAGTGCCAGCTTCCCCTTATTGATGGGCAGCTCGCCATAGTTCTTGCCGGTCTGACCGTTCATGGCATACAGATAGCTTTTGTCCTGATAGAAGAATGTCATCATCCAGACGGGAAGCATCGCATAATCCCAGGATTCCTTCAGGGTCTTGACATTACAGCTATCCACTCTCACGACGTCGTAGCCCTCAATGCTGGAGCGGTAAATCTTCCCCGCATAGACCTTCAGCTCACTGTCCACCTCTGCCTGCACATCACTGCGCTCGGTGTCACGTTTCTCAGCCAGAAAGCCTGAAAGGTACGCCATCGTAAAGTCCTTGAAATCCTTATCATCATACGGATTGACATATTTGAGTGCCTTACTGTTCTCACTCTTCAAAGCAGGGTGCGGGAAGCCCTTGAAGTCGATCTTACCCACACGCTTGACCTTAAATGTCTTCGTCTCTTTGTATTCGTAATCACCGGAGACCCATGTGCGGTGCTTTTCGGCAGTCGCAAACATACTGCCGTCCTTGAGCGAATCCACGAGCCAGTAGGGATAGTACACGCCCTTCATCATATCAAGCTGTGCGCTCGAAATGAAATCCTTCGGAAGAAAATGCTTTTTCTTACAGTAATCAAAGAAGCGCTGCTGTGCATCCTCCTCGGAAATCATAAAGGGGATGACCTTGTGGGGCTTAAACTCACCTGTCAGTCGGTTGGAAAGTACCACCGGACTATGGCAGTATACGCAGAAGGTAGCGGCGGTGGTCTTCTCTGCGATGACCTCCGCTCCACAGCTCTGGCAGGTATACATCACCGTGTTGGACGCAAAGTCCTCAAATCCTTCCGGTACATCCTGAGCCGGTGCATCCTCGCTGACCGCTTCATTGGTCTCAAGGCTCTGATCGAGTTCACCCCAGTGCTTTTTCAGCTCCTCCTCGGTAAACTCGCTGCGGCAGTATTCACAGTAGAATTTCAGCTTCTGTGCGTTATACTGTACCGGTCCGCTACAGTTGATACATTTATACGAAACAGTTTCCATAAACAGATCGTGCCCTGCGGCACTTGTTTCACCTCTTTACTCATCAATGATTGGATAGATCCCCGGCCGCAGGTCATACAACCGGGGGTTGCTCGTCATAAACGGTAAAGCTTACTGGTAATCCGCTTCGTTGATCGGATCACCGCAGTTCGGACAGAACTTCGGGATAGCCTTTGTCATATCAGGCTCGAAGCCGCACTTATCGCACTTGATCTTTCTGGAAGCGGGACGGGGCTTGCCGCAGTTTGCACAGAACTTCCCGCTGTTGTTGGTATTGCACTCCGGGCAGGTCCATGCACCTGATGCCTGGGGCTCCGGCTTCTGCTTGCCGCAGTTTGCACAGAATTTACCGGTATTGCCGGTATGTCCGCATCCGCAGGTCCAGCCTGCTGCTGCCGGTGCTGCCTGAGGAGCGGCTGCGGGCTGCTGCATCTGCTGTTGCTGCATCTGCTGCTGCATCTGCATCTGCTGCATATTGGTCTGGGAAGCACTTCCCATAAAGCCCTGGGTTGCACCCATGCCCATGCCTACGCCCATGAAGCCCTGCATTGCGCCGCCGGAATTGGAGCCGGCTGCCTCGATACCTCTGGCGATAGAGGTCTGAACGAAGGTCTCACGCATACTGGGATCGTTGAAAATAGCCACACGGTTTCTTTCCTGGAGCAGCTTCTTGGTATCGTCGTCATAAGAAATGCTGGTAATACCGACGGTCTTGATCTCCAGGCCGCGCTCCTGGTGCCAGACGGGATCGAGAGCGTCTGCCATGTACTTGGCAAGCTGTGTTGTCTGGGTGGGGATTCTGGAAAGGGGCTGACCGAGGGTAGAGATATTGCTCAGTGCCTCGCCCAGTGCTCCGAGATACTCAGACATAAAGGTATCATCGAGGAAGTCGTCAACATCAAGTCTAAGGCCGTCGGTCACACACTCCGGCGGAAGCACGGAATTGAAGAACTTCCAGGGCTCCACGATCTGGAGGGAGAAAGTACCGAAGGCACGGACCATCACATCAATGCCGTAGCGCTCATCATAGTAAGGAACGGGTGTTTTGGTACCGAATTTGATACCCTCCATGGGACGGAGGTTCATGTAGATAACTCTCTGCTCATGGTAGTTGTTGCCGCCGAACTTGATTCTTTCCCAACCATCCTTGAGGGTTGCGCCGAACTCACCGTTCATCAGGGAGGGTGAGCTGGAGTTGGAAACGGTATAATAGCCCGGCACGGTGGTATAGTCAACCACACGGCCGCCGTCTACCAGACACATCAGCTGACCGGCAGCTACCTGGATCTTGGAACCGTTGGAAATGATGTTGTTCATTCTCTTGGTGTTGGTGTTTCTGCCCTGGCCTGCATCTGCAAACACGCCGGGACAAACTGCTGTTCTCTGATGCATTCCCGAAGGACGGTACGCTTCCAGATACGCATCTGCTAACTCTCCGCCAACAGCGTTAATGGCTGCTTTAATAATTCCCATTGTAAACCATCTCCTGTTTTAAAAATATTGCTTCGCCCGAATACCGTATTCCTCGATATTGGTGAATTTCCAGCTATTGATATTGATTTCCTTAATGCCCGTTCCGCAGTACTCGCAGAATTTTGCACCGAGGTTGGTGATCGGTGCGCCGCAGTTCGGACACGAAAGGCTGAATTGTTCATACACCCCGCTCTTGATCGCCTTATCGGCATCCTGGACGTAGGTGTATTCCGACTGAAACACCGCCTGACGCTTGGAGCTTTCACTGCCGGCCACTGTCCTGCCGGACTGGTCCTTCATAAAGTTGATGAAGCCGACTGCCGACTGCAGCTTGACGGTACAGAGACCGTTGCCCTTGGCGTAATCGGAAATCTCCGTATTGTAGACGACGATGTTATGGTAATAGATATGCTTGCCCTGTGACTTCAGGTCATCAATGATATACTGTGTTTTGTTGACAAGGCTTTTAGCAATCTGACGATCGGTCATGGAGGAGGTATTCTGCGCCTCAATGGAATTGAGATAGGCCTTGAGCAGCGCCTCATTCTTCGCCTTGACCTCGTCGTAATTGAACTCCGGAAAATCCCTGGTGATATTCGGCAGACACACCCCCGTCATTCCGTTGAGGGAGCGCGGTTCCTCCTCAAAGGCAGCGGCCTGGTCCTTTCCCTGGGAGCGGGTGACGATCTCCTGCATAATACGATCGGAGCCGAACAGAGAGCGGGAATAATTCCTCACCTTCTGGCGTATTTTATGGACGATCACCCAGATCAGAATGACCAGAAAGACGATCACACCAAGGTAGATCAGCGCAATAATGTTACCCGGTGACAATTTTTTTCACCTCATCATAGTTCATCACAGTATTATATACATTATACTATAAATCGTCAGATTTTGCAATAGTAATCAAAAAATATCCTGATAAAATGATGATATTATGCGACATGGATAATTCGTGAGAAATCGGGTGCGAAAAATGACTCAAAAAAGGTGTGAAATTTCTACGCGCCAGGATTTGACAGAATTTCAAAAAGCTACTATAATAACAACGGAGATATTTCTCGACTACTGCGTTCCGGAGGTGCAGCATGACTAAAAAAGCCTTCCGTCTGAGCCGGATCCCCCAGGCGGCCATTGCAGCGCTTTGTGCCTGCTTGTTCGGTTACCTCTATTGCTTTTCTTTCAGAAGTCTGCTCGACGCACAGCATTGGTATGCCTTCTCGGCTCCCCTGTCGCTCACCCTCGAGGACTTCAGTACCTCCGTGACGTTTATTGCCATTGCCATGTTTGTCTATTACACGATGTTCCTGATCGCTGCGGTGCTGCTCATCCTGCCCAGCCGCCGCTATCTGATGCACACCCTGCTGATCGCCGCTGCTGCACGTCTGACGGCACTGGTACTGATGTTCCGTCCGGGCTTTACCATGGTGTTCCAGTTCGGGTTTGAAGCCCTGATGGAAATTGCCGCCCTGGTATGTACCGCCTTTCTTTGCCGTCATGTCCGCCGCAAGCGTAAAAAGCTCTACGAGAGCCGTGTGACCGTCTGTGTACTCGCTGTTCTGGCGGAAGCCGTTCCCCTTCTGCGGAATATCCAGTATCTGTTCCTGTCCGACCTCACCCTGGGTGCCAAGCTGGGCGCTATCATGCTGCCTGTCTGTACAGCCGCTTTCTTCTCTCTGCTGGCCTTCCGGATGGATGCCGGCAGGCGTTTTCCGGTGCGCGTGTCCGATGACGTTGCGGAAGACGCCGACGAGCTGGTTCCTGTCCCGGTATCCGCTGATGCCGCCGCATACGCTGCCGAGCTGGAACTGATCGAAGAGGATGAGGATGCCGGCGAGGATATAAAGGAAGCATCCGATCACCAGGAGAACGATCAGACGGAAGAGACCGAATTTCGCTGATACCGCCCATCAATCACGGGACTGCCGCCGATCATGCAGCAGTCCCGTTTTTTTCTGTCTGTCAGCGGTTGTCCACCGTCTCCGGATAAAGGTCGTGTCTGGTCAGACGGTACCAGGCAATCTCCTCCCATTTGGTACCGGGGCGCCCGTAATTACAATAGGGGTCAATGGATAGTCCTCCTCTGGGCAGGAACTTTCCCCACACCTCGATATACTTCGGGTCCATCAGCCTGATGAGGTCCTTCATAATAATGTTCACGCAGTCCTCGTGAAAGTCGCCGTGATTGCGGAAGCTGAACAGATACAGCTTGAGAGACTTGCTCTCCACCATCTTCACATCCGGCACATACGAAATATAGATAGTGGCAAAGTCCGGCTGACCCGTGATAGGACACAGGCTCGTAAACTCCGGACAGTTGAATTTCACAAAATAGTCGTTTTCAGGATGCTTGTTGGGGAAGGTTTCCAGCACCTCCGGCGCATAATCCGTGGCGTATGTTGTTTTCCGGTTCCCGAGCAGACTGATGCTGCCGATCTCGTTTTCTGTCCTTCCGCTCATACCGATCCCTCCTGTGCAGGGTCTTCCACCCCGTTGGCAGCAAACGCCGCTGCTCTGTCCCGGCAGGTACCGCAAACACCGCAGGGCTTCTCTTTCCCCTCATAACAGCTCCATGTCAGGTGATACGGTGCGTGCAGCGCCAATCCGCGGGCGACGACATCCGCTTTGGTCAGCCCGATAAACGGCGCAATCACACGGAGCTGATTGCCGCTGCCGATATAAACTGCGTCGTTGATAGCCTGATTGAATGCTTCGCTGCAATCGGGATAGGCGTTACCGGCAGCATCGTCGCTATGGGCACCGTAATACAGCTCTGTGCAGCCGTTGGATAGTGCGATACTCGCCGCTGACGATAAAAATAAGCCGTTGCGGAAGGGCACATACGTTGAAACGGGCTTGCCGTCCGTTGCTTTCAGCTGATCGGCATAGCTCTCGGCAGGAATCTCCTGTATGGAGCCCTCCAGCAGAGAGCAGTCGGAATCCGCAAAAATTGCGGCAAGATCCAGTTCCCGGAGCGTCACTCCGTAATAGGCTGCCACCGCACGGGCGGCCGTCAGTTCCTTGCTGTGCTTCTGTCCATAGCGGATGGACAGTGCCATCACCTCGTCCCTGCCGTATTTCTTTACCGTTTCGGCCAGACAGGTAGTACTGTCGATCCCGCCGCTGCATAATACCAGTGCTTTCATGTGTAACCCTCCTCAGTCAAAGGCAACCAGCTTTTTCAGCTCGGCGTCATCACGGAAACGTCCCCGGAAAACAGATGTCACCGTTTTGGCGGAGGCATTGCGGATACCCCTGGCTGTCATGCAGCTATGGCTGCCGCTGATCATCACCGCTACATCGGGCGTACCGGCGGCTTCGGAGATAATATCGGCGATATCGGCACCCAGACGCTCCTGGAGCTGCAGTCTCTTGGCGGCCATGTCACAGATACGGGCAATCTTGCTCAGCCCCAGTACCCTGCCGTTGGGAATATAGCCGACATTGACCTTCATATCATACATCAGCGCCAGATGGTGCTCGCAATAGCTGAACACGGTGATATCCTTCTCCACCACCGCGCTGTTTTCATCCCCGCTCACAGGGAATGTCTTGCCGAACATCTTAGCGATCTCGTGATTGGTATAGGCAGTCCCCGCCAGCACTTCTTCCAGCATTCTTGCCACCCGTTCCGGCGTTTCCTGCAAGCCCTCCCTGTCGGGATCCTCTCCGATCGCACGGAGCAGTCCTGCTACATGATATTTGATTGCTTCTGTATCCATCCTTAAACTCCTCTCGTGTTCGGTTCCCAGATGTATTTATGGAGCTGAAGCTGCAAACGCACATCATTCAGCTTATTGTCGATCAGGAATTTCACGATCTCCTTCGGGTCGATCTCTCCGAATACCGGGCTGACCAGCACATGACAGCGTTTGGTCAGATCATATTGTCTGATGATGGTCCTCGCCCGTTCCAGATCCTCACGGCTCCCGGCAACGAACTTGACGGTATCCCGCTGTTTCAGCAGTTCAAAGTTCTTCAGGCACATTTTGTCCTCCATACCGCTGGAGGGGAGCTTATAATCCATCGTAAAGGCCGGACGGTACTGACGGGAAGCCAGTACATCCAGCGGAAGACTGCCGTTGGTTTCGATCTCCACCCGTCTGCCGCATTTCAGGAGCATATCCGTCAGAACATAGAGTTCCTTTTGCAGCAGGGGTTCACCTCCTGTCAGGGTAACATTGGTAATGCCGGTCTTAATGACCATATCCACCAGATCATCGGAGGACATCAGACGGGCGGGAGCGCTGTCGGTACACGACCAGCGGGTATCGCAATAGGAACAGCAGAGATTGCATCCCCGGAAGCGGATGAACACGGACGGTTCTCCGGCACGCATCCCCTCTCCGTTGATACTGACGAAGTATTCAGTAACGGTAAACATGGTCAATCCTCCTCATAGACAGCACCGTTCTCCGGTGTTTCATAGACGGTGACGCTTCTGACAGGCAATCCCCTGCCGGTGAGCATCAGATAAAAGTGGCGGGCAAAATTTTCCGCCGTAGGGCGAAACGGAAGAGCGATCAGGCAGAAACCCTCTTCCCGGAGTGCTTCCAAAGTGGTGGAGCGGAGGGTACCGTTCTCATACAGCAGTGCATGGTCAAAGCTGTCGGCGAGCTTTCTGACCTCGTGCTTCAGATCGCCGAAGTCAATGATCATCCCGCGGGTAACGCCCTCGGTTTCCAGCTGTCTGCCGCTGACCCGCACCTCGATCACCCAATGGTGTCCGTGGATATTCGAGCATTTTCCCTCATAACCGGCCAGAAAATGTGCACTGTCGAAGGATGCCGTTGTTTTCAGGGTAAACATGATTATCACTCCCAATAAAAAAGCGCCTGCCACGCAGACGCATCCGATCACGCCATGCCCCTCAAACGGGCGCACGACTCCTATGGATGTCCTGGTATTTTTTTAACGACAGGATGGCACAAACGAACTGTCGGGAAACACACTGTTTCCATCTCCCCTCCATTATACCACACTTCCCCTCCTTGTCAAGCGGCGCAGAGCCTGCGCACCCGTGTCACGCTGTCGTTCGCTTACGCTCACTCTGTTCGTTTAAGGCGAAACTGCTGTGTCGCTAACATCCGGCACGGCACAGCAGGGCTGTGACTGTTCTACGCCCGCCGACACGCCCCTTGGCGGGGCGCTTAACGGCTGTTTCTTTCATGCTTTCAGGTACGGTTACTCGACTCATCGTACCCGTGCCTGCTTTGGTCTGAGGGAATC
>ONEU01000076.1 GCA_900316925.1 uncultured Eubacteriales bacterium | reverse complement strand
TATCCTCGTCTGCATCTGCAATAAGCAGGCACGCCGGCAAGCTGCCGGTCCCGTGGTACCAGCGACTGGTTGAACTTCCGTTACACCACTTTCTATCCTCGTCTGCAACTGCAATAAGTAGGCACGGGTACGATGAGTCGAGTAACCGTGCCTGAAAGATAACAGATAACAGCCGTTAAGCGCCCCTCATAAGGGGCGTGTCGGCGGTCGTAGAAAATTATCGGCGCAAGCCGCCGTGCCGGATGTTAGCGACATAGAAGTCTCGCCTTAAACGTACAGAGTGAGCGAAGGCGCCCGCAAAGAATTGCAGCGTGATAACACCGCAGCGGGGGCGCCGCAGTGAGCGACAGCGTGACTACACAGCGGCGGGGCGCCGCCGCGCATAAGTTTCTATTGACTTATCTGATGTTTTATCGTAAAATATAATCATATAATCTTGTAAAGGAGCTGTGCAGCACATGAGCAATATGGAAAACGAAGAAATGTATGAGGCTGATCTGATCTCCCTCGAGGATGAGGACGGCAATGAGTACGAATTCGAGATTCTTGACGAAATCGACTATAAAGATGGTCACTACTACGCCCTGATGCCCTTGTTTGATATGCCTGAGGAGGGAATCAGTTCCGACAGTACCTACATGATCTTTGAGGCTGTCGAGGATGAAAACGGCGAACAGCAGCTGGCTGAAATTGAGGATGATGATCTGCTCGATGAGATCGCCGAAATCTTTGAGGCAAACTTCGATGCAGAAGAAGAAAATCTTCAATAATCAAGTATTTTCCTCTTGATTTTTCGACAGTAATGTTGTATAATTAGTTTAAACAAAGGAACGTACTTTTGTTGCATTTCTGCCCAATTCGTTGTATGCGTCTATGTAACCCTACAACATTTATTTCGGGAGCCCGGCTTCTGCGGCGGACTTCAGACCTCCCGCTCCGGCGGACGAAGGGAGTATGAAACCGTAGGGAGAGCACCCACCTGCTTTACTCGTAGGCAGGTTATGTTATGACGCAGACGGTTGGGCGGATTTTTTTTGCCGGGAGTTTCCCGGCTTTTTCTTTTGCAATAACTGTTACAATATTGTAGTTGAAATCCCTCCTGTAAACTTGTATAATATATTTGTTTTATCAGACTATTTTTCGTATAAGTGTGGTGAACTCCTTGAGTACGCAAACGAAAAAACGCAACGTCATTCTCACGGTCTCCGCGCTGCTTGTGATCGTGGCTACCGCTGCCGCTCTGGTGGTGCTTGCTCTCAGTATGCAGACCAAGCCCAAAACCAGCAATGTCAACCTCTCTGCTGACGACGTGGTTACCGGTGTTATCAAAAAAATGAATTATCAGAACCTCACGCCTATCTCCAAGGAGAACATCTCCCGTTATTATGAGATTCCTGACGATACCGTGTGCGACTACGCGATGTATATCTCCGGGAGAGCCGGCAGCGAGACGGAACTGACCTGCTTCAAGCTGAAGGGCGGCGCTGATGAACAGAAGCTCATGCAGAATATCAGCGATTACCTCTCCTCCAAAACCCCGACGCCTGCTGTCAGCGGTGAAAACGTGAGTGCCCAGACTGCCCCGCTCAATACCTCCACAGCCGTGCTCACACACCATCCCTTTATCTTTGTGGCAGTTGCACAGGACAGCAGCAGTGCACTCAAAGCGTTTGACGCTCTCATCGTTGAAACGCCCCGACAGGATTCCTCACAGAGTTCCAAAGCAAAATCCTGACGCATCGTCTATCATATTCCAAAAAAAGCACTTCCGGTTTTTGATCGGAAGTGCTTTTATCATTCTGTTATTTAATCAATGTCTTACCATCCATTTCCTCGGGCTGTGAAAGGCCGAGAAGCTGGAGCATGGTGGGAGCAATATCAGCCAGCCTGCCGCCGTCTCGCAGCACACAGGGATGGTTGACCATGCAGAACGGCACCAGATTGGTGGTGTGAGCGGTAAAGGGTGAACCGTCATCGTCGATCATTCTGTCGGCATTGCCGTGGTCAGCGGTGATCAGGGCGATGCCGTCCATCCGGGTGATGGCGTCAACGACCTGTCCCACACAATCATCCACAGCCTCTACTGCCTTCACAGCTGCCTCAAAGACACCCGTGTGTCCAACCATGTCGCAGTTGGCGAAGTTCAGGATGATGACATCATACTTGCCGCTTTCAATGCGCTCCACAGCGTTCTTCGCAACGTCATAAGCGCTCATTTCGGGCTGCAGGTCATAGGTTGCAACCTTCGGGGAAGGAATCAGGCATCTGTCCTCACCGTCGGATACCTTCTCCACACCGCCGTTGAAGAAGAAGGTTACATGAGCGTACTTCTCTGTCTCAGCAATACGAAGCTGTGTCAGGCCCTTGGAGGAAATGTAGTCACCGAAGGTGTTGACCAGGGACTGGGGCTTGAACGCAACCTCCACATTCGGCATGGTTGCGTCATACTGTGTCATGCAGACGTAAGTCAGCGGGAAGAAGCCGTTTCTGCGCTCAAAGCCGTTGAAGTCCGGATCCACAAAGGTTCTGGTGATCTCTCTGGCTCTGTCGGGCCGGAAGTTGCAGAAGATCACGGAATCACCGGACTTGATGGTAGCGCCCTTTGCACAAACAACCGGTACCACAAACTCATCGGTCACGCCGTTCTCATAGGAATCTGCCACGGCCTGTACAGGATCGTCAGCCTGGACGCCCTCACCGTATACCAGTGCCGCATAAGCCTTTTCCACTCTGTCCCAGTTGGTGTCACGGTCCATGGCATAATATCTGCCCGATACGGTGGCGATCTTGCCGACGCCGATCTCCTCTAACTTTGCCTTTGCCTCTGCCATATAATCCTTGGCGCTGGAGGGCGGAACGTCACGGCCGTCAAGGAAGGTGTGCAGATAGACGTTCTTCACGCCCATCTTCTTTGCCATCTCGATCACGCCGTAAATGTGGGTGATATGGCTGTGTACGCCGCCGGGTGACAGCAGACCCATTACATGGAGTGCCTTTCCGTCTTCCTTGGCGTTGTTCATAGCCTTGACCAGCACCTCGTTCTTGAGCATGGTGCCTTCCTTGATAGCCTTGGTGATCCTGGTCAGTTCCTGATAGACCACTCTGCCGGCGCCCATATTGGTATGTCCGACCTCACTGTTGCCCATCTGTCCATCCGGCAGACCTACGTCCATGCCGGAAGCGGCAATCAGGGTGGTAGGATTGGTGGAGAAGATTCTCTCCAGATTGGGTTTGCTGGCTTCACGGATGGCATTGCCGTAGTTGGTGCCGATGCCGAAGCCGTCAAGGATCATTAAAATCAATGGTTTTTTCATTTTCTATTCTCCAATCTGTATCTATTAGCTGTATGCGGGTTTTATTCCTTTTCCCACTTGATGGTGGGAGCGCCGACACGCTTCACTGACTTTACGCCAAAAGCGCCTTCTTCATACTCAACCTCGACCTGGGCGTACAGTATTTCCATGTATCCTTCTTTAAGGTTCCATCTTCTGCCGCAGGCACTGGGAGAAAACTCACTTTCATGGTTCTTGTCTTTGAGCAAGAGAGCACTATATCCATCAATGTTTGACAGATAAAGGTAATCGCCGTCTACCGTCCACATACCGGGAACAGAAGAGGTGTTAGTGGTTATGAATAACGCCTTCTCATCGCCGCCGGCAAGCGGTACAGCAACGACCGGATAACCGTTGGGCTCATTCTTCTGCAGCTTTCCCTGTGAATAATACAGCATGCCTGATGCAGCGTCAATATAATAGTTGTTGCAATCCTTTTTGGTCACCTGTGTAGAATTGCCTCCCTCAAGGCCTACCTTATACAATTGACCCTGGGAGAGGATGTAATAAAGCTCATCACCGACAATATCCAGCCTGCCTGAGCATTTCATTGCTTCTACCGGATTTCCGTCAGACTCTGAAGTCAGTGCTGTCTTGACAAGCTCCTTCTTTTCGCTGCCGTCTGTTTTCATCTTGAAAATGCCGACTCTGGACATATCTGTTGTGGCGTCGTGTTTTTCTTTATCATAAGCAAATCCGCCGTCGTAATAATAGATATACCCGTCCTTTATCGCAATGGAAGAAGCACTGTAGCTGTCATCCTCGATAAATTCAAATTTGCTCCCATCCTTTGCGATGCGATAGATCTGATACGCAATGGGTTTGGAAATCTCATAGTATTCCGGACCGGGAGTGAAGGTTCCATAGACAAATCCGTCTCCGCCGTCTACTATTGGGGATGAAACGGTTGAGAACAAGCAATATGCAACATTCTGAATCTGTTCATCATCCAGTTCAGTATTCTTCTGAATGGCTGCCTTAATAACAGGCAAGGCCTTTTCAGCTGTATAGACGGTTTCTTTCTTGGCATTTTTGGTATCGGAAAGGTCTAAATGGGCAAATGTGCCGCTGTCCTTGTCAAAAAAGTACGCGTCCGTGCCGGTAATCACCTGCTGGGGAGAAGCAAAAACATACGACGGAAGCATTCCTTCATAAGTCTTGCCGCTTTCCTCTTCAACAGCCGTTTCAACAAATTCAAACGTGTTGTTGTCCTTGATTGCATATAATGCTGCTCCAGAATTATAGATTTTCTGTCCTCCTGCATTGAAGATGATCGTTTTCTGCGTAGAGGCAGCATCCGTGACTTCTTTTTCCCCGCTTGCAGCACTTGATTCGTCAGACTTGCCTGTCTGACTCGATGTACTTGTTTTGGTTCCCTCGCTCGAATCCTTTTTTTCGTTGTTAGCGCATCCTGCTGCCGAAAGGCTTAAAATGATTGCCGATGCACATAACACAGCCAACAGTCTTTTTTTCATATAGGCATTTCTCCTGTCTTTTTACAAAGGAGCCGGAAATATCAGAAGATATATCGGCTCCTTTACAGTTTGTCTTATTATCAGCCGTTGCTGGCAGCGTCAAGCAGTACGCCGAAATCAGCAGCCTTCAGGGATGCGCCGCCGATCAGACCGCCGTCTACATCGGACTGGGCCAGAAGCTCTGCAGCATTCTTCGGGTTCATGGAGCCGCCGTACTGGATGGTCACAGCGTCTGCCACCTCTTTGCTGTACAGCTTTGCAAGGGTTGCACGGATGAAGGCACAAACCTCCTCTGCCTGCTCAGCAGTTGCAGTCTTGCCGGTGCCGATTGCCCATACAGGCTCATAGGCGATCACGGTCTTCTTCACGTCCTCAGCGGTGACATCAAACAGGTCCAGCTTGATCTGGCGGGCAATGACTTCCTCGGTGATGCCGCACTCACGCTCCCACAGAAGCTCGCCGACACAAACGATGGGCTTCAGGCCTGCTGCCAGAGCTGCCTTGGTTCTCTTGTTCACGGTCTCGTCGGTCTCGCCGAAATACTGTCTTCTCTCGCTATGGCCGATGATTACATACTCCACACCGATCTCGGTGAGCATATCGGCAGAGATCTCGCCGGTGAAAGCACCGCTCTTCTCAAAGTGTACGTTCTCAGCACCGACCTTGATATTGGTGCCCTTGGTCAGTTCTACGGCTGTCTCCAGGTTTGTAAAGGGTACGCAGATAACAACGCCGCAGGTTGCATTGGCGGCGATCGGCTTGAGCTCCTCGATCAGTGCCTTTGCCTCCGGACGGGTCTTGTTCATTTTCCAGTTACCTGCGATAATCGTCTGTCTTAATTCCTTGTTCATGTGAATTTCTCCTTTTCGTTATGATTCATTCAAAGAAAAGGGGTGAAGCACTGCCCCACCCCTTCAACCTTACGTTCTTACGTTTCGGATTGTGATTACTCCTTCTCGTTCAGGCAGGCAATGCCGGGAAGCACCTTGCCCTCCAGGAACTCAAGGGATGCGCCGCCACCGGTGGAGATGTGTGTCATTCTGTCTGCATAGCCGAGCTTCTCAACTGCTGCTGCGGAGTCGCCGCCGCCGATGATGGAGATTGCACCGCTCTCTGCCACAGCTCTTGCCACTGCGATGGTACCTGCTGCGAAGTTCTCCCACTCAGAAACCCCCATCGGGCCGTTCCATACTACGGTGCCTGCACCATTCAGTGCATTTGCGAACTTCTCTCTGGTCTTCGGACCGATGTCCAGACCCATCCAGCCGTCTTCGATCTTATCGGAATCCACTGTCTTGAATTCAGCGTCTGCCTTATACTCTGTGGATACAACGGTATCCTCGGGGATCAGGAAGTTAACGCCCTTTTCCTTAGCCTTAGCCATGATATCCTTTGCAAGCTCAACCTTATCCAGCTCGCAGATGGATGTACCGGTGGAGTAGCCCAGAGCCTTCATAAAGGTGTATGCCATACCGCCGCCGATGATCAGGGTATCAACCTTATCGAGAAGGTTGGTGATAACGCCGATCTTATCGGAAACCTTTGCGCCGCCAAGGATAGCAACGAACGGTCTCTTCGGGTCAGCCAGTGCGCCGCCCATGACGCTGATCTCCTTCTGGATGAGGTAGCCGCAGACTGCCGGGAGATAATCAGCCACACCTGCTGTGGAAGCGTGTGCTCTGTGAGCCGTGCCGAAAGCATCGTTGACATAGATCTCTGCCAGGGAAGCCAGTTCCTTGGAGAAAGCAGGATCGTTCTTTTCCTCTTCCTTATGGAAACGCACGTTCTCGATGAGCTCAACCTCGCCGTCCTGCAGAGAAGCGGCAATGCTCTTTGCGCTCTCGCCCACAACGTCCTTTGCCATCTTTACCTCAAAGCCCAGAGCCTTGGAAAGATAGGCAGCAACGGGAGCCAGAGAATACTTCATGTTGAACTCGCCCTTCGGACGGCCAAGATGAGAGCAGAGGATTACCTTTGCCTGATGGTCTACAAGATACTTGATGGTCTTGAGAGCCTCGTCGATACGCTTCGGATCGGAAATGTTGCCTTCGCTGTCAAAGGGAACGTTGAAGTCGCAGCGAACCAGGACCTTCTTGCCTGCTACGTCGATATCCTCGACTGTCTTTTTGTTAAGATAGTTCATAGTAAACATCCTTTCAGAGATGATTAGAGGCCGCACGCAGCCTCCTGCATTTCGGCTGTATTCCGCCATCTATTATTCTATAATATTTCTCTTAATTTTTCAATAGCAAACAGGGATTTTTCAGCAGATTTTTGGCAGATTTTTCTTCCGGCTTATGCTGAAATTTCCATCGTACCAAACGGCTCCGGGGTGATCTGTCACAGGGAATGTGAAAAACAAAAAAGGGGAGGCTGACAGAGTATTGACGAACATGGCCGGATGTTGTTACAATATAGGCAGATATTCCGAATAAGAAGGTGTTTTTATGAAGCGTCCATCCATACTCCCGATCACTGTTTTCATCGGTCTGTTGTCCGCCGCGTTCTGTCTGTCAGGCTGTGCAGGCGGCTCCGATGCTCCTGCCGGCGGTGATTTCGTCTCCTCTCCGTTTTTCCTCCAGCCCGCCCCCGAAACGCAGTCTTCCGCCCTCCAGGAATCCCTCGCACCTGCTCCCCAGACTCCCGTTCCCTCTGTTCCGGAGACTCCTGTTCCACAGACACCCAACGGCTCTGATGCTGCCGCCTTTGTCGGCACATGGGTACATACTTATGAATATTTTGGCAATGTCTATCGCACCACCCTTGTCATCGACGCCAACGGTACCGCCGCCTATTATAATGAGGAGACGGAACTTGGCAATTTCACCGCCTCCTGGCAGCTGATCAACGGCAGTCTTGCCGTGAACAGAAGCGACGGCGTTTCCTCCACACTCACCCTCAGCGGCACCTCCCTGATCGAAACCACTTACGAAAACGGTGATGCCTATCAGGCAGAATACTTCCGCGGCTGAATCCCACGCCAAAACAGGCACGGTTCCTCACACATAACGCGAGACCGTGCCTGTTGTTTTTTGCCGGCAAAAATGCATTACTGCACCAGCTCCGGGTATTTCTCGATTGTTTCCTTCATGGTGCCGTCAAAGATCACCTTACCCTTCTGCAGATAGATACATCTGTCGCAGAAGTCCTGGATATCCTTACTGTGGCTGACATACAGCACCGTGATATTGCGCTTGATCAGTTCGTTGATCTTATCCTTGCATTTTTTCTTGAACGTCGCATCGCCCACGCTGAGGGCTTCGTCGATCACCAGGATATCGGGATTGGTGTTGATATTGATAGCAAAGCCCAGGCGCACCCTCATTCCTGAGGAATAGGTACGCACCGGCTGATCAATGTATTCTCCCAGATCGGCAAATTCAATTGCCTTCTGTTCGATCTCATCAATCTCAGCGTCCTTCAGTCCCAGCACATAACACTTGAAGCGGATATTCTCCCTGCCGGTCATATCCTGCGAGAAGCCTGCCGTAAGCTCCAGCAGCGCCGACACCCTTCCCTTGACATAGATCTCGCCTTCGGTAGGGAATGCCACGCCGGTAATCATTTTCAGCACCGTAGATTTTCCCGCACCGTTCCTGCCGACGATTGCCACCGACTCACCCTGTTTTATTTCAAAGCTCACACCGTTCAGGGCACAGTGGCGCTTAAACTTCTTGGAATTATGAAACAGCGCACTGAACTGTTCCCGGCTATTACGGTACAAGGTATATACCTTTGTCACATCCTTAAAAACAATAATCGGTTCTTCTCCGATCTCCTTAACACCGCTGCCCATAATATCATTTTCCCCGGCAGCCGTTTTCGCCTTCTTTTCCTTCTTTTTCTTTTCCTTCTGTTCCTTTTTCAGCGCCTTCTTCTCTTTCTCTTCGCTCATACCATTCTATCCTTTCTGAGATGAACCCTTTTCTGTCTCTATTTTACCCCCTCCTCCCCCATTTGTCAACCTGCACACAGAGCCTGTGCACCCGTGTCACGCTGTCGTTCGCTTGCGCTCACTCTGTTCGTTTAAGGCGAAACTGCTGTGTCGCTAACATCCGGCACGGCACAGCAGGGCTG
>ONEU01000058.1 GCA_900316925.1 uncultured Eubacteriales bacterium | reverse complement strand
TGCCTGCTGTCACAGAGGTGGTATTCACGGTAGAAGTATTGTTCAGGGCGGGATTATTGACTGTCAGGGTAAATTCACTTCTGGAAAGGGTTCCGGTGCTGTCCTTGACAGTAACGCGGACAGTATAGACACCTGCTGCGGTAGGCTTCACAGCGAGAGAAGTGTTTGTAGAATATGCCTGGAGATCGGTAAAGCTGCTTGCTGTAGACTGCTTGAGGCCGATATAGTACAGCTTGGTGCCTGTGCCGCCGGTGGAAGAACAGGTCACAGTTGCACTATTGCCCAGTGTGATGGTGGTTGCGGAAATCTTGGAGGTATTTTTCAGAGCTGCATTGACTGTCAGGGTAAATTCCTTACGGGAAAGTGTTTCTTTACCGTCTTTTACAGTAACACGAACGGTGAAAGTACCTGTTGAGGTAGGCTTCACAGCAAAAGAGGTGTTTGTGGAATATGCCTGGAGATCAGTGAAGCTGCTTTCTGTTGACTTCTTGAGGCCGATATAGTACAGCTTGGTGCCTGTGCCGCCGGTGGAAGAACAGGTCACAGTTGCACTGTTGCCCAGTGTGATGGTGGTCGCGGAAATCTTGGAGGTATTTGACAGAGCAGCCGGAGCCGGGTTGACCGTCAGGGTAAATTCCTTACGGGCAAGGGTTCCCTTACTGTCCTTTGCAGTAACACGAACGGTGAAGGTTCCTGTCGAGCCGGGCTTCACGGTGCAGGAGGTGTTGGTAGAATATGCCTGGATATCGGTAAAGCTGCTGTCTGTTGACTTCTTGAGACCGACATAATACTGCTTGGTGCCTTCGCCTCCGGTGGAGGAGCACTTTACCGTTACACTGCTGCCAAGTGTGATGGTAGTTGCAGAAATGGTAGTGGTGTTCTTCAGTTCTGCCACAACCTGGACAGGCTTATAGGTATAGGTGACGGTTGTAGCACTTGTACCGAAGGTGCCGGTGGCATTCGCGGGTTTCTCTGTCAGGGTATAGTTTGTGAAGGTCTTTTCCTCGGTCTTGTATGTCTCGCCGGAAAGGCCCTTCAGTGTAGCAGTTGCAAGGGTCTTGCCGTCGGTGGAAACATACATGACGTTGACCTTGCTGGCAGTCTGCTGCTTGCCGTCCTTCATCCAGACTTCGCCGGAGACCTCATAGCCCGGTGCATTCTGACCGGCAGGCTCCTTGTTGGCATCGCCGTTGTAGTTGAAAATGACCTGTGCAGATTCCGTCTCGGGAATGTCGATAAAGAACCATCCGTTGCCTTCATCTGTCATCTTCGTTCCGGGCCAGTCGCCTGTAAATTTCTTTACAGAAGAACCGGATTCATCATAGGCATAAATATTGACTTCTGCCCAGCCGTTTGCGTTGTAATAGTGTACCTTCAGGTTGGTAGGCTCAACATAGTTATACTTGAGGGTGATGGTATTGGTGCCCTTCTGTACAGTGACTGAAAGGCTGCCGGTCTTGGAGGCATCAAACTCATAGTCCTTGATGTCCACCGGTGCTGCGGTATAGCTGCCGCCGATCTTTGCGGATTCCTTCACAGAATCAGCGATCTCGGCGCCGGTAGCGGCATCCACGAACTTCACGGTCACATAAGCATAGTTGTTGACGTCAAAGGTGTAGTAGAAGGTTACGTTTGCGTCTGTCTCGCTGAATGTACCGGTCTTGCTGCCCTCTGTCTTGGCTACGGTGAAGCCGGGGGTTGCAAGAGGCTGAATGGTGTAGGATTCTCCCAGAAGGCCGGAAACCACTTCTGTTTTAATGGTTTCGCCGCTGTCCTGATTGATGTGCTTCACGTTTACCTTGCCCTTTTTGCCCTGAGGCTCCTGGCAAAGGATGGTTCCGTTTGCGCCGGAGTTGAAAGTCACCTTATTGCCGGAAACCTTGCAGGTGGTTCCGTCATAGAAGTTGGTGATCTCAGTTCCTTCGCTGAAAATACCGGTAGTGTCGATGGTGATATCCGTATTGGGAGTAGCAAACAGGGTAACAATGACTTTATCGTCGATATCACCCTTCTGATAGGTTCTCGCAAAGGTCAGACCTGTGGTGCTGTCGTAATCGGAAATGGTGGTATGTGCACCTGCACCGACAGCCAGATGGTTATTACGGAACTGGCCAACCTTCTGCCAGTGAGCAAGGGTTGCCTTATCCATGCTGTCCCAGTTCATGAATTTTCTGGTCTGATGACCTGCATCCAGATCCTTCATCGCCTTGGGGTTTTCATCATAAGGTCTGCTTGTTTCATCGCCGTAATAGATCTGGATTCCGCCGGGACACATCAGCAGGAAGGAACCGGCAAAAATTCTGTCACCGGGAATAAGAACGGTATCGTGGGATGCAAGATATGTCAGAACATTGTAGGAAGGATCCGTATTGAGTGCTTTTGCGTATTCGGTATAACGACCGTTTACGGCACCTGCGGAAGGAATGTTGGATCTGCCTGCTGCAGGAGCAAACTCAAAGTTAATCATGGAGTCGAAAGCGCCGGATGTCCAGTAATTGTCTTTGCCAAGACTATGACCGAAGTGCTCACCGGTCATCCAGAAGCTATCTGTCCAGTTGGCACCGGGAGCTGTGGGGTTGTTCTGTCTCCACTGATTAAGAGCTGCCACGCACTTATCCTTCAGTGTTTTCCATGCGGAAATCTCAACGTGCTTTGCAGTATCGCAGCGGAAGCCGTCAACGCCGAACTCGCTGACCCACTCTGCAAGCCAGGTAGAAATATAGCCGGTTACGGTGTCGTTGCCATACTTTGCTTGTTTGGCTGAAAGTGTGCCTTCCTTGCCCCACTTTGTCAGAAGAACCTGTGGAAGACCTGTGGGGGAAGTATCACCGGTTTTGAAGTCGGGAAGATCGGCAAGACAGCCCTCAACATCGCCGCTGCCTTTTGTATAGCCGGCAAGACCGCAGCGGATCCAGCTGGCGCCCCACCATTTTGCCCAATCGGTAGCTGCTGAACCGGCATCGTAATCAATGAAACCGTGGTAGTCTCCGTTGTTGACATTCTGGTGTGCATAATAGTAGCTTTCCCAGCCGCTCTTCAGGGGACCGAAACCAAATTCGGACATATCCTTAAGTGTCTGGTAGCCGGCATGGTTCATAACGATATCCATGACGATACGGATGCCATGCTCGTGAGCCGTATCGACAAGGGTTTTAAATTCTTCTTTTGTTCCGAAGTTCTTATCGGACTCTGTGTAGTCCAGAACATAGTAGCCGTGATAAGAATAATGTGCAAAGCTGTCGCCGTCGCCGCCTACGCAATAGCCGTGGATCTGCTCGTAGGGAGCGGAAAGCCAGATGGCATTGACACCAAGATCATCGAAATAACCCTCGTTGATCTTTTTGGTAATACCTGCAAAGTCGCCGCCCTGGAAGGCGCCCAAGGTATCGAAGTTAACAGCCTGACCGTTCTGGTCAAGACCTCTGCCGTAGCTGTGGTCGTTGCTTGTGTCGCCGTTGCAGAAACGGTCGGTCAGCAGAAAGTAAACAGTGGCGTTATCCCACGAAAACGCAGGCGCTTCTGTCGTTGCTGCGTCTGCCGTAATGCTTGATGTCATCACGGCGGTGCTCATTACGGCAGTTCCGGAAAGGAGACAGGCCGCTGAGAGCACGGAACTGAGTAGCTTTTTGAAAAAGCCTTTCTGTTTTGTTGACATTTCGTTCCTTCTTTCTGTATCAGGTTTCGGGTCAGTGTGCGGACTTGTGTCGATAATCTACTATCACCCTCCGTTCTTACTGCAAGGATCAAATCATACGCCTGATGGCGCAATTCTTTATCATAATATTACAACAAAATGAATACATTGTAAATTCTTTTTTAGAAAAAACCTTGAAATATCCTCCGATTGACAAAATTTTGTGTAGTGTGTCAAAAACGTCATTCCGTTGTTGTGTATTATCACAATAGTATAAAAATTGCAATATTGTTTTTGGTAAATATGATCCCATCCATTTTATTTGCCGCAGACGCATCAAAAATCAAAAGTACGGTCCACTCTCAGCGCAGACCGTACTTCTTGAAAGCAAACGGCTTATTTGACTGTTACGGTAAATTCCTTATTGACGATTACTCCGGCGCTGTCCTTTGCTTTGACCCGGATGGTATAGGTAGTTGCTTTTTTCGGAGTCACCGTTACAGATGTACCGTTTTCATAATCTCTGGCCTTGGTCCAGGTGGACTGGCTGGTCTGCTTGTAATAGACGGCATAAACATACGATGGTTTTCCTCCCGTGGCACTGCAGGTCACGGTTACGCTTTTACCTTTGGTAATACTGGTTGCCGACACCTTGGAGGTATTGCTCAGCTCGGGGCCGACATTCACGGTAAGATCCTTGTTGGTGATCTTTCCGTTGGAATCCTTTGCCTTCACACGGACGTCATAGTCACCGGAATACTTGGGCGTGATGGAAACAAAGGTGCCTGTACCGTACTTTCTGGCAAGTGTCCAGTTCGTAACGGACTTCCTCTTGTAATACACAGCAAACTGGTACCCGCCGGAACCGCCGCTTGCCGCACAGTTCACACTCACGCTGGCACCCTTGTAGATCTTGGAGGAGGAGAGCTTGGAGCTGTTCACCAGGGCACTCTTCACGGTAACCTCAAAGTACTTCTTCTCCACCTTGCCCAGGCTGTCCCTGGCTCTGACGCACAGGGAATATGTACCGGATTTTGCAGGCTGGATGGTCACGCTGGCAGTAGCGGAATACTTCTTCTTCAGCGTCCAGGACGTATCGGAATCTGCCTTGTAGAAATAAGCAAACTCATAAGGTCCTTTTCCGCCGGAGGCTGCGCCGTTGAGCTTAACCGACTGTCCCAGGGTAATGTTGGTATTGCTGACAGAGGAATTGTTTTGCAGATCATTGCTGGTCACGGTCAGACTCTTGACATCGCTGACCACATCGCCGGAACCATTTTTGCACTTCACGGTGAACTGGTATGTTCCCGCTGCTGTGGGAGTATAAGTAATATGATCCGTTGCGGAGAAGTCACGCAGGGTGGTGTAGGAAGAGCCTGAGGGCTTCAGCACATAAAATGCGTAGGTATAGGGAGATGTTCCGCCGGAATAGGTGCCGGTCACGGTCACCGCATTGTTCACCACGGTCTTTGTCATGCTCAGCTTTGCCGTGCAGGTGAAGCTGCTGTTCACCTTAACGACTGCCGTCTGGCTGGCGGTACGGTTCTTGGCATCCGTTGCGGTGGCACGCAGATAATACTTCTTCGCTGCACTGGGCTTGAAGGTATATTTATTGCTGGTACTGTTGGAGGACAGGGTGATCCAGTTGGTCGTACCGTATTCCGCATAGGTATAGGTGTACTTCACCGGTGCGGTACCGCCGGAGGGTGTTACCGTGATGACGGTGCTCTGTCCCAGGGACAGCGTGGAGAGCGTGGTCGAAACGCTTACCGTAAAGGTCGTGGTATCGGTGGAGCCGCTTTTCAGGATATTGAAGTAAACACGCTTTGTCTCGCCGGCATAGGAGCCCATACCGGAGATGAGTACGGTTGCCGTACCGACCTCTACATTATTGTTATACGAAACAGCATAGTCTGTGCCGAGTGACAGGATCTGGCCGGAAGCGTTCTTCACGGTCACATTCGGTCTGATGGGTGATCCGGTGTAATACTGGTCAGGAATGGAAGAGAAGGTGCAGTCCGAGAAGCTTCTGGCAACGGCCTTGAACTGGCAGGATGCGCCGATATATCCCGCATCGGCAAGGTAGATGGATACCGTTGCCGTACCGGGGGCGATGGCATACACTCTGTCGCCGCTGCGCTTCATCACACTCTCATCCGACACCTTGACGGTCATATTGTCAGGTGTCAGCAGTACATACATTCCGGTGTGCGTCTTGTTCTTCACCTTCAGATAAGCCTGGATACTGCTGCCGCAGAAAAGGTTCTGGCCGTTGGTAAAGGGCATACTGACTTCACCCAGGTTGCTGGTAGAAATGCTGACCTTCTGGTCAATGGTCGTATTGGACTGGGTCAGTACGGAGCTGTCTACCTTTGTAGCCGTCTTGTTGGTGGTAAAGAGCACCAGGAACTTGGTCCCGTTCACCGTTACCACGCCCACGCCGGCAGCCGTTGTCTGTGTGGAAAGAAGAATGTCATTCTTCTCGCGGTCGGTTTTCATCTCGGAAAAGTGTGAATTGAGATTCAGCACACCATAGGCGGTATACTGGCTCCTCACGCTGCCCGTGACAGACTGCAGACCGTCTGAGCCGTCCGGACGGTTATCCGCGATGTAGATTGAAAGCTCTGCCGCTCTCACCATGGCAGCTTCCAGGGTGTCTTTATCCATTGTCCATGTCTTCAGACCGTTGGATTGTCTGTAAGTGTTGCACTGCTCCAGGAATGCAGCCGCATCCTTATAGCAGCGTGTGACCTTGGCGATCGTCACGGTCGTTGTGAGTCCGGCCGCATCGGCAGCCGTTCCTCCTACCGCAAAAATGCCGATCATCAGTGTCAGGGCAATAATTGTGCTTAATATTCTGCTGAAACTACGCTTGTACATCATTGCAGCACCCCTTTCTGTATTTCATTTTATTATACCATACTTTTCCGGAAAGTTCAATAATTTGCACACAAAGCAAAATATTTATTTTTGAAAATTGTGTATTTCTTCTCATAGGCACCCCACTTTTTATGCACTTCCACCACACGCAGAACAGGCGGATACCTCCCTTCCGGGAAGATACCCGCCTGCTGTCATTCCGATGTCTCCCGGAGGGACTGTCCGGCCGTTACCCATCATCTCTTTTCCTTAACAGGGCCGTGCCGCTTGTTATCCCACCCTGAGGGTCAATGTAGTCATGGCTTTAGTCTGGTTGCTGTCCTTGACCTCAACTCTGATCTGGTAGGTACCTGCCTGATTCGGCTGGAAGCTGTGGGAGGCAAGAGTCGTGGAATCCTTCAGCTTTGTCCATTCCGCAGCGGTTGAAAGCCGATAGGAGATAGAATACCATTTGGTGCCGTAGCCGCCGTTACTCATGCAGTTGATCCTTACGCTTTCTCCCAGCGCAATGGATGATGCGGAAAGCGAGGACTGGTTCACGAGCGGAGTCTCCGTCACCTGCAATGTCAAGGTTCTGGCTGCGGTGGTCTGGTTGCTGTCCTTGACCTCGACTCTGATCTGATAGGTACCTGCCTGAGAAGGCTTGAAGTTATGAGCCGAAATGGTCGTGGATTCTCTCAGCATCGTCCATTCCGTATCGGCGGAGAGCCGGTAGGAGATGGTGTACCATCTGGTACCATAGCCGCCGCTGCTTGCACAATTGATTGTTGCCGTCTCACCGTAGATGATCGAAGCAGCCGCCAGCGAAGAGGTGTTCACCAGCTTCTCGCCGGTTACCGTGAGAAGCAGATCCTTTCTGACAACCGCGCCCTCATCATCCCTGATCTTGATGCGGACGGTGTAGTTACCGGTGTTTTCCGGTTTGAATACAAAAGAGGGAATGGAGGAATAATCTCTCAGCAGCGTCCAGGAGTTCTGTCCCTCCTGCTTTGCATAGATTGCGTACTGCAGATTGCCCGCGCCGCCCTCGGCAGCACCCTGCACCGTGACAGACTCACCATATTGGATCGTGCCGGCCGACAGGGAGGATTTATTCTTCAGCGTCTGCAGTACCGTCACGTTGACGGTAAACTCTTTTCGCACAGTCTTTCCGCTGCCGTCCTTCACCCTCACGCTGATCGTATACTCACCCGAGTACTTCGGTGTGACGACTACGCTTGCATTTGTGGAATAATCCTGTGCCTTCGTCCAGGAGGAAGCGGTGGATTTCTTGTACCACACGCCGTATGTCCTGGTGCCTGTTCCGCCCGTTGCGGAGCAGGTCACAGTCACGCTCTGTCCCTTGGTGATATTCACGGCAGAGACGGTGGAGGTATTGGTCAATGTGGGAGCGGTTACCTTAACAGTAAACGTCTTCCTGGAAACCTTCCCGGCGGCATCCTTTACCTTCACGCTGATCGTATACTCACCTGAGAAATTCGGCTTTACGGTTACCTTTGCATTGGTGGAATAATCCTGTGCCTTTGTCCATTCAGAGGCGGTTGATTTCTTGTACCACACGCCGTATTTCTTCGTGCCCGTTCCGCCCGCTGCGGAGCAGGTCACGGTCACGCTCTGTCCCTTGGTGATGGAGGTTGCCGAAACGGTTGACGTATTGGCGAGTGACGGGCGTTCACGGTGACATTCAGGGTCTTGGAAACCACTTTACCGCTGCCGTCCTTGGCATCGACACGGATATCATACTTTCCAACCTCTGTCGGCTTGACGGTTACGGCAGTCGTAGTGGAGTAATCCTGTGCCTTTGTCCAGTCGGTTTTGGTGCTCAGCTTATAGTAAACTGCGTATTGCTTGGTACCCGTTCCGCCAGTGGAGGAACAGTTCACAGTCACGCTCTGTCCTTGTGTAATAGTGGCGGAAGAGACGGTGGAGGTATTGGTCAATGTGGGAGCGGTTACCTTAACAGTAAACGTCTTCCTGGAAACCTTCCCGGCGG
>ONEU01000215.1 GCA_900316925.1 uncultured Eubacteriales bacterium | reverse complement strand
CGTTAAGCGCCCCGTCAAGGGGCGTGTCGGCGGACAGAGAAAATTAACGGCGCAAGCCGCCGTGCCGGATGTTAGCGAAACTGCACCACCCACATTAGGCAAACAGAGTGAGCGTAAGCGAACGACAGCGTGACTACACAGCGGCGGGGCGCCGCAGCGTGACTACACAGCGGCGGGGCCCCGCAGCTTGATTTTTTTGGGGGGATGGTATAGAATGGGGGGTGTAGGGTTGTTTGGACGGAAGAAAGAGACGGAGGTATGAATATGGAAAGAATGACATTTGCGGCTCCTTGTCTGATGGGCATTGAAGGTGTGTGCGCAGACGAGCTGAAACGGTTGGAAATAGAAAACGTGCAGGCAGAAAACGGAAGGGTGCTCTTTGAAGGCGACTTCTCTGCGATGGCAAGAGCAAACCTCTGCTCCCGCTATGCCGAAAGAATACAGGTGCTGCTGGCAGAGTTCCCCGCTTATAGCTTCGACGATCTCTTTGAGGGCGTGGCGAAAATTCCGTGGGAAGAATTTATCGGCAAAAACGGCGCTTTCCCCGTGAAAGGACACTGCGTCGGCTCTAAACTCACCAGCGTGCCCGATTGTCAGAAAATCATTAAAAAATCCGTCGCAAAACGCCTCGGATCCAGATACCATACCTCCTGGCTGGAGGAAAGCGGCGCGGTGCACCAGATACAGTTCCTCATCCTCAAAAACCGGTGCAGTATCCTGCTGGATACCACCGGTCAGGGACTCCATAAACGCGGCTACCGTGCCAACGCTGCCATCGCTCCTATCAAAGAAACACTCGCCGCCGCTATGACCGATCTCTCCCGCGTGAGACCCTTCTCTACCGTGATCGACCCGTTCTGCGGCTCCGGTACCATCCTCATTGAAGCCGCTCTCAAGGCACTCAATATCGCCCCCGGTCTGCGCCGCAGCTTCGCCGCCGAAAAATGGAGCTCTTCGCCGGGTACCGCCTGGAGCCGGGAGCGTGAACGGGCTCAGGATATGATCCGCCTGGATGCGGAGTTCCAGGCATACGGCTATGATATCGACGACGATGCCGTTGCCCTCACACTCGAAAACGCCCGGAAAGCCGGTGTGGAAAAACGTATCCATGTCAGCAGACGGGATATCCGTGATTTCCATGAGGACTTTGAGCGTGCCGCCGTGATCTGTAATCCCCCCTACGGCGAAAGACTCCTGGACATGGAACAGGCCAGGGAACTCTACCATATCATGGGAGAGAAATTCGTGAAACGCTCCGGCTGGAGCTACAGCGTCATCAGTCCCGACGATAACTTCGAGACCGTCTTCGGCAGACCTGCCGATAAACGCAGAAAACTCTATAACGGCATGATTAAGTGCCAGCTCTATATGTATTTCAGGAACTGATACACCCGCACAGAAGGAGGCAGCAGCATGAGCTTTGTACACCTGCACGTTCATACGGAATACAGTCTTCTGGACGGTGCCTGCCGCATCAGCGAACTGGTCAGGGCGGCAAAACAGCAGGGGCAGCAGGCCTTGGCCATCACCGATCACGGCGTCATGTACGGCGCCGTTGACTTCTACAAGGCCGCCAAAGCAGAGGGCATCAAGCCCATTATCGGCTGTGAGGTCTATGTTGCCCCCCGCAAGCGCACGGAACGGGTGGCAAGCCTTGACAGAGAGAACCGCCACCTGGTGCTCCTGTGTCAGAACGAAACCGGCTACCGGAACCTCATCAAGCTCGACTCCCTCGCCTGGACAGAGGGCTTCTACAATAAACCGAGAGTGGACTGGGAGCTGCTGGAACGGTATCACGAGGGATTGATCGCCCTGTCGGCGTGTCTGGCGGGGGAGATTCCCCGTGCCCTGCTGCAGAACGACTACCAGGCCGCTAAAAGGACGGCTCTCGCTTACCGGGAGCTCTTCGGCAGGGACAACTTCTTCCTGGAACTGCAGGATCACGGGATGGATCAGCAAAAACGCATCAATCCCTATCTCATCCGGCTCTCCCAGGAGTGCAATATCCCCCTCGTTGCCACCAACGACTGTCATTACATCCGTCGGGAGGACAGCCGTCTGCACCATGTCCTGCTGTGCATCCAGACCGGCCATACCATTGAGGATAAAATGTCCCTGGGGTTCCCGTCGGATGAGTTTTACCTCAAATCCGAGGACGAAATGCGCGCCCTCTTCCCCCGTGTGCCGGATGCCATCGACAATACCGCCGCCATTGCCGAACGCTGTAACCTGGAATTTACCTTCGGGGAACTGAAGCTCCCCCGCTTTGAGGTGCCCGGCGGCCGTGACCATCTCGACTACTTCCGTGACGAATGCTTCAAGGGACTCGCCAGACGCTACGGTGACTGTCCCGACCGGTCGCTCATTGACCGCCTGGAATATGAGATCGGCATGATCTCAAAGATGGGCTATGTGGACTATTACCTCATCGTCAACGACTATGTGAATTTCGCCAGAAGCGAGGGCATCCCGGTAGGTGTGGGCAGAGGCTCAGGTGCGGGCAGTCTTGCCGCCTACTGTATCGGCATCACGGGAATTGACCCCATCAAATATCATCTCCTGTTTGAGCGCTTCCTCAATCCGGAGCGGGTGAGTATGCCCGACTTCGACGTGGACTTCTGTAAGGAGCGGCGCCAGGAGGTCATCAATTATGTCATCCGGAAATACGGCAGCGACCATGTGGCGCAGATCACCGCCTTTGATACCATGGCTGCCAGAGGGGCTGTACGTGACGTGGGACGGGCACTGGCGATCCCCCACCCCGTATGTGACAGGGTGGCTAAGCTCATCCCGGACGAGAAGGATATCACCATTCCGGAAGCGCTCCGGTCTTCTGAGGAGCTGCGTTCCCTTGCCGGGAGCAGCGAACAGATCAGGGACCTGATCGACACCGCTTCCAGGCTGGAGGGCACTCCCCGCCACACCTCCACCCACTCTGCCGGCGTGGTCATCACCGACCGTCCGGTAAGCGATTATGTCCCCCTCGCCACAAACGACGAGTCCATTGTCACCCAATATCCCATGACCACCCTCGAAGAGCTGGGACTGCTGAAAATGGACTTCCTCAGTCTGCGCAATCTCACCGTTCTGGACAGCGCCGAAAAAAGCATCCGTCAGACGGTGCCGGATTTTTCTGTCGCTTCCATCCCCGACAATGACCCCGCCACCTTCGCCCTCTATGCCAGAGGAGATACCGAGGGTGTGTTCCAGTTTGAATCCACCGGCATGAAAAATGTGCTCGTACAGCTCCGTCCCCAGAGTATTGAGGATATCATTGCGGTGATCTCCCTCTACCGTCCCGGCCCGATGGACTCCATCCCCCGGTATATCGAGAACCGCCGTCATCCCGAAAAGATCACCTATGCCCATCCCCTGCTCAAGCCCATCCTGGAAGTGACCTACGGCTGCGTGGTCTATCAGGAGCAGGTCATGCAGATTTTCCGCTCCCTGGCAGGCTATTCCCTCGGACGGGCGGATAACGTCCGCCGTGCTATGGCCAAGAAAAAGAAAACCGCTATGGAACAGGAACGCCAGGTCTTTATCAACGGGCTGACGGATGAAAACGGCAAGGTATTGGTGGAAGGCTGTATCAGAAGAGGCATTTCCAAAGAGACTGCCGGGAAGATCTTCGCAGAAATGGAGAGCTTCGCCTCCTATGCTTTCAATAAATCCCACGCCGCAAGCTACGCCATGATCTCCTATCAGACGGCTTATCTGAAATGTCACTACCCCTGCCCCTATTTTGCCGCCCTGCTCACCAGCGTCCTCCACAATTCCGGCAAGGTGGCGCTGTATATTGACGAATGTCTCCATCACGGCATCCGGGTCCTGCCTCCCCATGTCAACGAGAGCGAGGCAGGCTTTACGATCTGTGAGAATCAGATCCGCTTTGGGCTGCAGGCGATCAAGAACATCGGGCGGGGACTCATCAGCGCCATTGAGCGGGAGCGCGGAAACGGCCGCTTCACCTCCTTTTACGACTTCTGCTGCCGTATGAAGGGCACCGACCTGAACCGCCGTGCGCTGGAAAGTCTCATCCGCTGCGGGGCGCTGGACGGTCTGAATGCGAACCGCCGTCAGATGCTGCTGGCGATGGATCCCGTCCTACAGTACATCAATGAAGAGCTGGGCAGCACCATCCACGGGCAGTTAGACCTGTTCAGCGTGACGGCAAAACCGGGACAGAGCAGCGAACCGGCGCTGCCTGCCGTGTCGGAATACCCGCAGGAGGAGCTGCTGGAGATGGAAAAGCAGACGGCGGGGCTGTATCTGACAGGGCATCCCATGGCGGCCTACGACGAGGTGATCGCCGCCCTGCATACCGACCGCATCAACCGCATTATCACCAATGACAGCAACGCTTATCCCGACGGCAAAAAGACCGACGTCATTGCCCTCATCAACAAGGTGACCATCAAAACCACCAAGAACGGTCAGCGCATGGCCTTTGTGCAGATTGAGGACAAATACGGTTCCATGGAAATGCTGGTATTCCCGTCCACGCTGTCGGAATACGGCGCACTCCTCCGGGAGGGGAACATCCTGCGGATATTTGCCGCCGTCAGCAGCCGTGAAAACGAGGATACCAAGCTCCTGTGCAACCGTATGCAGGCACCGCCGAAGGACGTTCCTGCCAATATAGCTCATCCGGCGCCGTCCCATGCCAGAGGCCGCCAGAAGAAGGGGCTTTACCTGCGTGTACCGAACAAGGACAGCACGGAATACCGCCGTGCCCGTCAGGTAACGGACATCTTTGACGGCACGACCCCGCTTTTCTTCTACTTTACAGACAGCAGGAAGCTCTGTCTGATGAACGAATCCCTTTACGTTGACCCGAACGACGTCATGCTCGAAGAGCTGAAACGCCGCATCGGCTCCGACAATGTTGCCCTCGTTTTGTGACCGCAGAGCCTGCGTCACTTGATGCTGAATAAACGAATCCAGAACTGTCAGGATGAGCCACGGGAATCTGTTTTTCCCTGGCAGTTACCCAGGAAAAACCTTTTTCTGGCGAAAAAAAGGTTTTCCCCGGGCCCCTTTCCAAAATTCGCTGAGGGATATGCCTTGCAGCCGTCGGTGAGCATTAACTTCTCAGCGTTGTTGGCGAAGAATTGGCAGGGACCTTCACGAGAAAGTCCCCCCGAAAGCGCAGCGGCGGTTTCTCCGATATTATACCAAAATTTAAGGCACGGTTACTCAATCGGGAGTAACCGTGCCTGTTTTTTCTGTTATGGGAATCCCTGCAAGTGCGGGGTGTAGCCGTAGGTTTATTTTGAATAGTGCGCTGGCGCGAGACTGGTCGAATAGAAAAGGGCAGTTTTCCGTGCACACGGAAGTGCGTATCGGGAGCGCAGGCTCTGCGCCGGCGTTTAGATATCTCGGTCGTAGAGGTAGTGGTAAAATTCCTGGTAGTCGGTGCGATGCTCAGCCGTGAACTGGATCGCGTCCCGGGGGTGTTGGTTCAACCTCCCGGTCAAAAGATAGGGGATGTCGTATCCCCAGATCAGCCCCTCCTCCTTCAGCTTGACAATGTGGTTCTCGATGAAGCCCAGTATCGGGGTGATGTCGTACTTCGGGTTCTTCAGGAAGCCCAAGAGCAGCTCCGTCGGACAGTTCCCCGCGCCTCTGCCAAGACTGCATACCGTTGAATCCAGATAGCTCACACCCATGGTCAGCGTCTCAATCGTATTCGCAAAGGCAAGCTGCTGGTTGTTGTGGGCGTGTACGCCGATCTTCTTGCCGTACTTCTCCGCACAGTCCAGGTACTTCTCCGCAAGCCTTCTCATCTGCTCCGGATACAGTGAACCGTAGCTGTCTACAATGTAGATCTCGTCCACACAGCTCCTGCCGATCAGCTCCAATGCATCGTCCAGGTCCATGTCGTTGGATTTCGATACCGCCATGATATTCACCGTGGTTTCATAGCCCTTTTTATTGCAGTATTCCACAATCTCCAGGGCAGAAGGAATCGTGTTGATATAGGTTGCCACCCGGATCATGTCAATCGGGCTGTTGGCCTTGTCGTCAATATCGTTGCGGAAGTCCGTTCTGCCCACATCCGCCATCACCGAGATTTTCAGATCAGTGTCGTTGTCGCCGACGATCGCACGGATATCGTCGTCATTGCAGAATTTCCACTTGCCGTATTTGCTGACATCAAACTGCTCCTTCGATGCCTTGTAGCCAAACTCCATATAGTCAATGCCGGCTTTCAGGTTGGCAAAATACAGATCCTTGACAAACTTGTCCGTAAAATAGAAGTTATTCACCAGTCCGCCGTCACGCACGGTACAGTCGATCACTTTGATATCCGGTCTGTAGGAGACCAATTCGCCCTTTTTCTTCATTTTTTCATTCCTCCGGTTTCATTTGAGTGCTTCAATGCTCTGCGGTTCTATTATACACCCCGCAGCAGAAAATTACAACACGGAACAATCATTTCCCCGGAAAGTTTTCTCCTCACAGGTGCGTCACCATGATGGCAGCCAGAACCGCCAGTATCGTCAAAAGAATCAGAATCCCCCCTGCCAGGAGTATCCGCTTCATGCGCTTCTTTTTCTTTTCACGGCTCAGCCTGCGGCGTCTCTTCTCCCGCTCCTCCCGCATTTGCTGCTTCAATGCTTCTTTGGCAGCCCGTTGCTGCGCTTTTTTCCTGTGTGATTCCAGCGCCTTCGTCTGGCGCCGGTGCAGAAGACGCTGCTCCTGCTCCTCTCCCTCCAGCTTTCCCAGCAGCTCCGACGCCCGCTCCCGCAGCTCCTCACACGCCGCAATCCGGCTGTCCATGATGCCGTTGTGGTTCACCTCACGGTAGTGACGCTCCGCCTGCTCCAATGAATCCAGCGCATACCGCCCTAAATGCGTCTGGCGGACACTCTCTGCCTTCTCCAGATAACGCACCGCCGTTTCATACTGCTCCTCCGCCTTCGCATAATGCTCCTTCTCCTCCAGCTCCCGGATGATCGTCTCACACTCATCCGCAAGCTGCCGGGACTCACGGTAGTCATTCATCAGCTCAAAGGCTTTCTTCGCTTTCAGCATACTCTCCTTGTTCTGCTTCCCGTTTTCAAACAGCTCCATTGCATAGCTGTATTTCCGGGCATACACCCCGTCCAGGTTCCGTTTGTTGATCCTGTCAAGATATGTTTGCAGCTCCTTGGACAGCTCCGGATCGGCAGACAGGATTTTCCGGTAGTTTTTGTTCTTGGTGAAGGGCTCTTTGCAGTCCGCCAGCTCCTCCTTGCTGCGCACCTTCATGTCACACAGCAGCAGCCCCAGATATGCCTGTGGATGATCGGGATTGCCGGACAGAAACGTCTGACACAAGCCCTCCGCTGTGTAGAAATCCCCGGCGCTGATGTGGGCGAAGATCTCCCGCAGCCGGTTCTCCCTGTCATCGGCTTCCTCGCCGGTCACCGCTCCCGCTTGCAGATATAACACACCGCCCGATGCCTGCTGACATAATTCGATGGACTCCCGGATAAAGCTGACAGACGTATATTGAAAGAAAACATCCCGCTGCAGCTCCTCCGGCAGGTCTTCCCGCTGCAGCTCCTCCACACAGTTCACAATGACCTTCTTTTCCCGGTTCCTCATCCGTTCATGGAAGATGCTCCAGGCGTTGCGTATCGGTATATCATTGAAATACTCCGGCTTTGAACCGAATACAAACATCACCTTGGAGGTGTAGAGCGCTTTGTACAGAAAAGCATCGTAATTCAGCCCGATCTCCCCTGCCGTTGTGATCTTCTCGAAAAAGACCCGGAAACCCTCCTCCGTCAGATAATTGTACAGGTTCCTGGCGGCTTCCGTTTCCGGCGTCATGCGGTTTTTGGCGTCGTGCTCCCGATAGGTGATGAACGCATCAAACATAGGCGCACGCTCCGCACGTTCAATGATCTCCTTCCTCACAGCCTCGATCTGTTTCGCCTCGTCAATGTAGAGCCGCCGCCTCTCGTCATCCGCCAGCGCAATTGCCTGCACATAATCCGGATCGTTCAGGATGGAGGCGGAATGTACCCGGTACAGACGCGGTTCATTCGCAAAGGAGCCTGCTTCATCCACGAACGAGATCCCGTAGCGGCTCACGGCGATCGAAAAGAATGCGTGACAGTCCTTCGGTGATTCTCCTGCAATCTGCTGGTAGCATTGCAGGGCTTTGTCAAATTTTCTTGTCCTGAGATAATGGTTCGCTCTCCCGTACAGAAAGCTGACGTGCTCACTGCAATAGTCCGGGAGCGCCTGGGTTTTCCCGCAGACCCCGCAGGTATAGAACCGGTCACCCTCGTTCGTATGTACCGTTGATCCGCAGATATGACATTTGTAAAGAGCCATGATTAACCTCCGGTTTGTTTTTCGTCCTGTTTACCCCCTATTATAACGTCTATGTGAGCTTTTTCAATCCGTCTGACGAATTATCCGCGGAAGTCAATTCTGACCTGCCGGTTCCCGGGGAAAGCCTTTTTCTCGCAAAAAAAGGTTTTCCCCGAACCCCTTTCCAAAATTCTCTGTTGCAGCAATCGGTAAGCACTAACTTCTCATCGTTGTTGGCGGAGAATATACATGGACTTTCCGTGGGAATGATCTCCCTTTTTCGGGATTATTCATTTCCGCACCGTTTATTATTTGCATTTGGGAAAGTATTGTGGTAAGATATAAGTATATTTTTTGAAAAAGGATGTTGCTTTATGGATTATATCATTTCCGAAAGAGTGAAAACGCTCAAACCCTCTGCGATCCGAGAGATCTTCAAATATGCAGCAGACCCCACCGTTGTGTCCCTCTCGGCAGGCAACCCCGCTCCCGAGGCTTTCCCGGTAAAGGAAATTGCCGAGATCTCCAACAAGCTCCTCACCGAGGACCCCATCGCCGCTTTACAGTACAGCGTGACAGAAGGCTATGCTCCCCTGCGCAAGGCTGTTGCCGAGCGGATGAAAAAGAAATATCACGTCGGCACAGAGGACGATGATCTCATCATTACCTCCGGCGCTCAGCAGGTCATGGACCTGATTACCAAGTCTACCGTCAACGAGGGCGATACCGTGATCTGTGAGGCTCCCAGCTTCATCGGCTCCCTCAATTCCTTCCGCTCCTACAATGCCCGTCTGTGCGGCGTTCCCCTGGAGAGCGACGGCATGAACCTGGAGGCTCTGGAAAATGCGCTCCGGAACGAAAAAAATGTCCGGTTCATGTATATCATCACCAATTTCCAAAATCCCTCCGGCGTGACCACCAGTCTGGAAAAAAGAAAGAAAATCTATGAGCTTGCCAAAAAATACAGCGTGATGATTATTGAGGATGATCCCTACGGTGAGCTGCGCATCAGCGGTGAAAATGTCCCGCCCATCAAATCCTTCGATACCGACGGGCTTGTATGCTATGCCGGTTCCTTCTCCAAGGTGCTGTCTCCCGGTATGCGTCTGGGCTATGTGATTGCTCCCAAGCCCATCGTTCAGAAAATGGTCGTCTGCAAACAGGGCGAGGATGTCCACACCAACGTCTGGGCACAGATGGTCGCTCACCGCTTTATGACGGAATATGATTTTGAAGCACATCTTGAAAACCTCCGCAGCATCTACAGAAAGAAGGTCAACTTCTGTCTGGAGCTGTTGGACAAATACCTCGTGCCCAACAAGATCACCTATCAGCCCATTGAAGGCGGTCTGTTTATCTGGTGCAAGCTGCCGCAGGGCGTGGATATGAACGACTTCTGTAAACAGGCAGTTCTGAGAAAGGTCTGCGTGGTTCCCGGCAACGCTTTCCTCACCAATGAGGCGGAGCAGTGCAGTTCCTTCCGTATCAACTTCTCCACCCCCACCGACGAGCAGTTGGAAAAGGGTATCAAAATCTTAGGCGAACTGGCAAAGGAGATTTTATAATATGTCTGAAAACGTACAGGAAAAGAAAAAAGTGATCTTTAGTGCGATCCAGCCCAGCGGCACCATCACCCTGGGCAATTATCTGGGCGCTCTGAAAAACTGGGTGAAGCTCCAGGACGATTATCATTGTCTGTATGCGGTTGCCGATCTGCACGCCATCACCGTGCGGCAGGACCCCAAAGCCTTCCGGCAGAATATCCTCAATGCATACGCATTGTTCATGGCCTGCGGCATTGATCCCGAAAAAAGCCCCTTTTTCATTCAGAGCCATGTGCACACCCACGCTGAGCTTGCCTGGGTGCTCAACTGTTATACCCAGTTCGGCGAGCTTTCCAGAATGACGCAGTTCAAGGACAAGTCTCAGAAGCACGCCGATAACATCAACGCCGGTCTGTTTACCTATCCCTCCCTGATGGCGGCGGATATCCTGCTCTATCAGGCTGATCTGGTGCCCATCGGCATTGACCAGAAGCAGCACCTGGAGCTGACAAGGAACATCGCCGAACGCTTTAACGGCATTTACGGCAATACCTTCAAGATTCCCGACGGCTACTATGCCAAGACCGGTGCGAAGGTCATGTCGCTGCAGGATCCCACCAAGAAGATGTCCAAGTCTGACGAGAACGTCAACGCCTGGGTAGGTCTGCTGGACAAGCCGGAGACCATTATGAAGAAGTTCAAGCGTGCCGTGACGGATTCCGACGCAGAAGTCCGTGTAGGCGAGGGCAAGGACGGCATCAACAACCTGATCGGCATTATGAGTGCCGTAACAGGCAAGACTCCCGACGAGATCACCGCCGACTTTGCCGGCAAGGGCTACGGCGATTTCAAAACCGCTGTCGGCGAGGCCGTTGTGGAGGAGATCCGCCCCATCCAGGAGCGTTTCAACGACTACATCAACAACAAGGACTATCTGGAAGCGCAGTACCGCAAGAGTGCCGAATTTGCCCTGCATCTCTCGCAGCGCACCCTCGACAAAGTAATGAAAAAAATCGGCTACCTCCCCAAATAGCGCCGGCAAGCTGCCGCTCCCGATTCGCGGCGCAGAGCCTGCGCTCCCGATTCGCGCTTCCGTGCGCGCGCGGAAAACTGCCCTTTTCTATTCAACCAATCTCGCGCGCCAGCGCACTATTCAGAATAAACCTACGGCTACAACCTCCCGCGTTTGCAAGGATTCCAATCCTGCATGAGCGTGTAGGCTTTCCACTGAAATTATAATCTCCACATTGTGTGGGGATAACTTATTAGAATAAATAAAATAGGCACGGGTACTCCCAATCGAGTAACCGTGCCTTCATTTTTTTAAATTATTGGGGGATTCCATTAAAATAGATAAAGTAGGCACGGGTACTCCGAGTTGAGTAGCCGTGCCATCAATTTTGGATGTAACAGCCGTTAAGCGCCCCTCACAAGGGGCGTGTCGGCGGTAGTAGAGAATAATCGGCGCAAGCCGCCGTGCCGGATGTTAGCGACATAGAAGTTTCGCATTAAACGTACAGAGTGAGCGTAAGCGAACGACAGCGTG
>ONEU01000090.1 GCA_900316925.1 uncultured Eubacteriales bacterium | reverse complement strand
GGATTCACGGATACTTACCTCCATGTCCTGACCCTTGGGAGCCTTGCGTACCGAAAAGCCGCAGCGCTCCAGCGCCGTTTTTGCTGCGTCGGCAATGCGGTTACACTGGTCGCATTCATTGGTCCTGCCGTATGCATAAAGATTGCCCGATTGATTTGACGGACTCAGATAGATCTTCTTACTCATGTGGTTCCTCCTTTTGTTCTGTATAAGGTTGTTCTGTGGTGATTTTCAGATGCTTGACTGCTGTGATCAGGAATCCCGGCAGAGGAATCCCGATCTGTTTGAGATTTTCGAGGATACTGATCAGTTCGTTCACAATCAGCCAGACGGTTACCAGGATCCCGAAAAAAACCGTTCTGTCGGTCTGGACACCGATCTGGGCCAGACCGCTGCCGAGCAGCCAGTCCACGCCCATTCCCACGCAGATCAGCGCGGGATAGCAGAGCTTTTTCACGATACCTACCGCCCCTCTCCGGCTGGACAGCTTGTGGCACTTCCAGGCCGCCGTCATTCCGGTGATGTAGTCCACGATCATCACTGCGCACAGCACGATCATCGGGACAGCCATCATCTCCAGATAGTAGGCGAGGGCAGCAGCCGCCGCCGAAAAGACAGCCTGGATGGATTTGGCTCCCACTTTTGCCATGATGTCACCTCCTTATCCTTCTTTCAATGGTTGTTGATCGACACAGCATTGTCTGTCATGCCGTGACAAAGGAAAACCTCCTTCAATAATACCCCTATAACAAAAAAATTCGACCCCGAAAGGTCGAATTTTTGAAAATATGATTTATATGAGTCCACTACAGTCAATATGAAACACATGAGCGGCGTTCTGCCACAGGATTTTTTGCTGTTCCTCGTCCGTCAGATCGAATTGCTGGAAGGATTCCAGCTCCCTGACGGGGTCCCACATGGGAAAATCCGAACCGAACAGCAGCCGGTCCGCACCGTAGAGCCTGATGTACGAAAAAGCCTTTTCCGGGGGCATAAATGGCATCACACTGGAAATATCCATATAACAGCTCCTGTCCTTCATATAGGGGACAGCCTCTTCAAAGATGGACCAACCGCCGATGTGAGCCGCCACAAGGGTGAGATCGGGGAAGGTGTCGATGATACGGGCAATTCTGCGGGGATGGCTCTGGTCATACCGATAGTCACCGCAATGGATGAGCAGCGGCAGACGTCCTTCGAGCTGTTCATAAAGCTTCATGGCATTGTCGCTGTCGGCGTCGAAATGCTGGGTGTCGGGATGGAGCTTCACGCCCTTGAGTCCCAGTGAGATGATCCGCTCAATCTCTTCCTCACTATTCTCCATATCGGGATGCAGTGCCCCCAGACCAATCAGCTCCGGGTGTTTGCTACATTCTACGGCGACAAAATCATTCAGACGCTTCACCTGATTGGGCGTGACCGCCACAGAGTTGACCACGAACCGTTTGATGGGGGAGTTTCTGGCCATTTCCACCAGTTCCTCCGCAACGCCGCCTCCACTCATCTCCACTTCATAAAATTCGCCAACCGCCTTGACAGCCTTTTCTGCCATCCGTTTTTTGTAAATATGGTCATGGCAGTCAATGACAAACATATTCATGCCTCCATTCTGAACTCATAGTCTTCTCTGATAACTATACCTTCTGTTCTCGGGGAAAGTCAAGTGTCTCCGGGAATTGAAAAAAATTTTTCTCAGGTATTGACAAGCGGAAGGAGAGGTGCTATAATAAGCCTATCAAACAAGTAGGTTTAATAAGTTTTAGAAGGAAGGAATCTGCATGACCTGCTTTCTGCCCGGCACACGATGTTGACGCCGGATGCCCCGCTTTATCCGTATTCTATTATGCTAAAATAATCTGATAGGAGAGATTACCATGAAAATTTATCAGCAAATTACAGATCTGATCGGCGGTACACCGCTTTTGGAGCTCAGCCATTATGAAAAGAACGAGCAGCTTTCGGCAAAGGTTGTCGGCAAGCTGGAATACTTCAATCCCGCCGGCAGCGTGAAGGACCGTATTGCCAAAGCCATGATCGAGGATGCTGAGCAGAAAGGGCTGCTCACACCAGAATCCGTCATCATTGAGCCGACCAGCGGCAACACCGGCATTGGACTGGCAGCCGTCGCCGCTGCCAGAGGCTACCGTATTATTCTGACCATGCCGGAGACGATGAGCGTGGAGAGACGCAATCTTCTGAAGGCTTACGGTGCGGAGCTTGTCCTGACAGAGGGTGCAAAGGGAATGAAGGGCGCTATCGAAAAGGCAAACGCTCTGGCTGCTGAACTGCCCCACAGCTTTATTCCCGGACAGTTCACGAACCCTGCCAATCCCCAGGCACATATCGCTACCACAGGTCCTGAGATCTGGAACGATACTGACGGCAAGGTGGATATCTTTGTTGCCGGCGTAGGCACCGGCGGTACACTCTCCGGTGTCGGCGAGTATCTCAAGAGCCAGAATCCCAACGTCAAGGTTGTTGCTGTAGAGCCTGCGGGCTCTCCTGTGCTGACAAAGGGTACCCCCGGTCCTCACAAGATCCAGGGTATCGGTGCCGGCTTTGTTCCGGACACTCTCAATACCGATATTTATGATGAAGTCATCACCGTTGAGAACGAGGATGCCTTCAAGACCGGCAAGGCGCTGGCCGTCAGCGAGGGACTGCTCGTCGGTATCTCTTCAGGTGCGGCTGTTTATGCGGCTACCGTACTGGCAAAGCGTCCTGAGAATGCCGGCAAGCTGATCGTAGCACTCCTGCCGGATACCGGTGACCGTTATCTTTCCACACCGATGTTCAGCGACTGACGGTTCACCCTTCCCATTGATAACCTCTTTATTAGTTTTTGTCTCAGAAACCGGCAGGATGTTCGCAGCCTCCTGTCGGATTCCGCAGACAGTGTTCCATTGACATTCAGCCATTGATTTGTTTCCTCGTACCGAAGCGGCACGCCACGGAATGAACTTCCGCGGCGTGTCGCTTTTGGTTTTCTGAAGGTGATAATGCTATTATTCCACAAAATCGTCGAAACCACAGCTTCGCTTTCGGGGCTGTCGGCATCCTTCTCGTGGGTCTGTCATTAAGGTATTTCTTTCAGCGAATTTTGGAAAGGAGTCTAGGGAATAATTGATTTCCGTGAACTTTGGAGATAACAGCTTTACAAGCGGGGGGCAGTTTGTTATAATAGAAAATCATAGAAAAAGGAAAAAGAATAGGAGAAAAGAGGGAAGAATAAAGAATGATCTATGCAGAACATCTCCGCAAGGAATTTAAAAAAACAATTAAGGAACCCGGTCTCAAAGGCAGCTTCAAGGCGCTGTTCAGACCGAAGAAGGAAATCGTCGTAGCGGCAGAGGATATCAGCTTTCATGTGCCGAAGGGAGAAATCCTGGGATTTATCGGACCGAACGGAGCGGGAAAATCTACCGTCATCAAGATGCTCACCGGCATCCTGACGCCAACCTCCGGCGAGTGCCGGATCAACGGGCATATCCCGCAGAATGACAGGAAAAAATACGTCAGGGAGATCGGCGTGGTATTCGGACAGCGCACACAGCTCTGGTGGGACCTCCCGCTGCAGGAAACCTACCTCGTTCTCAAGGAAATCTATGAGGTGGAGGAGGAGAGCTTCAAAAAACGCATGGCGTTTCTCAATGAGGTGCTGGAACTGGATTCCTTTATCAAGTCCCCGGTGAGAACACTTTCTCTCGGCCAGCGGATGCGGGCGGATATCGCCGCTTCCATGCTCCATAGTCCGAAGGTGCTGTTTCTTGACGAACCGACTATCGGCCTGGATGTGGTGGTGAAAGATAAGATACGCCAGGCCATTATGAAGATCAATAAGGAGGAGCAGACGACTGTCATTCTCACCACACATGATATCAGCGATATCGAACTGCTGTGTGACAGGATCGTGATGATCGACAAGGGCAAGAACGTCTATGACGGCTCTTTGCAGAAGCTGCGGGAAAATTATGGACAGATCAGGGAACTGCACTTTGAAACGGATCCCGAAAGTCCGCTCACAGAGGAACAGTTCCGGCAGGGACTGCCCCTCAAGGAGAGTGAACTGACCATTGAGCAGGATAAACAGACATTCAAGGTGCGTTTCAACAGCGCTGCCATTCCTGTGGGTGATATGCTGAGCCATACCCTTTCGGTCACCAGGGTCAAGGATATCACAGTGCGGGATGCCGATGTTGAGGAGATCATCCGCAGGCTCTATCAGGAAGGGGGACAGGCGGATGAATAAACTCAAAAAACGCTATGTTCCCTTTATGAAAGCCGGTGTACAGGCGCTGGTCGTCTACCGGATGAACTTTCTCGGGTTTGTGATCGGTGGATTGATCTACTGTTTTGTGATGTTCTACCTGTGGAGAGCCGTGTTTGAATCCAACGGCGGCGGTCTGTTCATGGGCTTCTCCATGACGGATATGGTAGTGTTCCTCTTCCTGTCCAACACCACGAACCAGCTGACATTCAGCTCCGTCTGTGATAACATCGGTGAGGAGATCAGGGACGGCAGCATCTCCATGCGGCTGATTAAGCCTGTCAATACCGATCTGAGTTATCTGTTCAGCGAGCTCGGCACCGCTTTGATGAAGATGGTAGTGCTGCTGCTTCCCATGCTGTTGGGATTGGAGATCTATCGTTTCTGTGTTACCGGAACGGTGATGTTCAACGGTGTCCAGTTCCTGCTCTATCTGTTCAGCTGTGTGCTTGCCTATGTCATTTCCTTCCGGGTGAACCTCTGTTTCGGTTTTATGGCGTTTTATGTCAAGAATCTCTGGGGAATCAGTATCCTGAAAAACAGTGTGTTCAATTTTCTTTCCGGGTCACTCATCCCTCTCGCCTTTATGCCGGAGGGTCTGCGTCTGTGCCTGGAATATATGCCCTTTGCCTCGATGAGCTACACTCCCGTGATGATCTATATGGGCAAGTATTCCGCCGAGGAAACCGCCCTGCGTATCGGGATCCAGGTAGTCTGGGCGCTGCTGCTCTACGGCCTGTCCAAGCTGGTCTGGTTCAGGGCGGTCAAAAAGCTTTGTGTGCAGGGAGGGTGAGCGTATGAGACGTGCATGGAAAATCTATCGCCTGCTGGCCTCGCAGAATCTCAAACGGCTGATGGAGTACAAGGCCGATTTTCTGACCGGTGCAATCAGCTTCCTGATTGACCAGGCCATCGGCATCGCATTTATCTTTATTATTTTCTCGCAGATTCCCCAGCTTTCTGGCTTCACCCTGGAACAGATCGTCTTTATCTACGGCTTTTCTCAGATCCCCAAGGGCCTTGACCATCTGTTGGCGGATAACCTCTGGTGTGTCGGCTACTTTATTGTCCGCAAGGGCGACTTCGACAAATACCTCACCCGTCCGATCAATCCGCTGTTCCATGTCATCGCCGAGACCTTCCAGATTGACGCTGTCGGTGAACTGGTGGTGGGCATCAGCCTCATCGCCTACGCTGCACCCCAGGCCGGTTTACAGCTCTCGGTGGTGAGCGTACTGCTGTTCATTCTGGTGATTCCCTTTGCGTCGCTCATCTACACCTCTCTCAAGATTATGACAGCCGCACTTGCCTTCTGGATCAAGAGCAGCGGCTTCATCATCCAGATGGTGTACGGCATGAACGAGTTTGCCAAGTACCCCACGACGATTTACAGTATGCCCGTCCGCATTTTTGTTACTTACATCATCCCCTTTGCTTTCACGGGATATTACCCTGCGCTGTTTCTGCTGACAGGGGAAAATCCCTGGTTCAATATCGGCGGTGTTGTCCTTATTTCCGCTGTTCTGTTTATTCTCTCCCTGCTGATCTGGAACAAGGGACTCAAAGCATACGAATCTGCCGGGGCATGACAGGACGGATGTGCCGTTCAATACCGTATCAAACGAAATGCTGAAAAGGAGTTGTCAACATGACCTATCAGGAAGCTATGGAAAAGATCAATTCACTGTTGGTGTTCGGCAGCAAGCCCGGGCTGAAACGAGTGGGGGAGCTGATGGAACGTCTCGGCTCTCCGGAAAAGATGCTCAGATTCGTCCATGTTGCCGGAACAAACGGAAAGGGATCAGTTTGTGCGTATCTGTCCTGCATTCTGCAGCAGGCCGGCTACAAGACCGGACTGTTTATCTCTCCCTTTGTGGTGGACTTCCGGGAGCGCTTTCAGATCAACGGTGAGATGATTCCCGAGGAACGTCTCGCCGAACTGGTGGAAATGATCTTCCCGGTGGTGGAACAGATGAAGGATGAGGGTAAGATCATCACCGAGTTTGAATTTGTCTTCGCCGTGGCGATTGCCTGGTACTGTCGTGAGAAGTGTGATGTCGTGGTGCTGGAAACGGGTCTTGGCGGCCGTTTTGATGCCACCAATATCATTGATACCCCCCTTGCTTCCGTCATCATGTCCATATCCCTTGACCACACGGCAATTCTCGGCGATACCTACGAGAAGATCGCCTTTGAAAAATGCGGCATTATCAAACCCGACGGCATTACCGTGCTCTATGGGGACCAGCCGGAGGGTGTGACGGAGGTTGTCAGAGCTGTGGCAGAAAAACAGCACAACCGTCTGTTGATTGCCGATCCTGCATCCGTTCAGAAGATTTCCACGGGACTGGACGGCACGCACTTCCGTTTCCGGGAGGATGTCTATGAGGAGGGTGCGAAGAAACAGTACCAGATTTCCCTGTTGGGCAATCATCAGCTCAAGAATGCTGCCGCAGCTCTGACAACGGTTGCCGCCCTGCGGACCCGCGGACTGTACATTCCCGAGGCGGCTGTCTGCATGGGACTGAAGAACGCATCGTTTCCCGCACGGCTGGAGGTGCTGCGCCGGGAACCGACTGTCCTGTTGGACGGAGCGCATAATCCCGGCGGTGCTGCGGCGCTGCGTGATGCTGTGAGCGAACTGCTGCCCGGTCAGCAGCGTATCGGCATCGTGGGAATGCTGGCCGATAAGGATGTCAGGGGAGCGCTTTCCCTGCTCACCCCCTTGTTTGACCGGCTCATCACCGTGACGCCTGACAATCCCCGCGCCATGTCTGCCCGGGAGCTTGCAGAGCTGCTCACCTCATTGGGCGCTTCTGCCGAGCCGGAGGACAGCTACGAGGCTGCTTACCAGAAGGCACTGTCCTATACCGATCAGGACGGCGCCGTAGTGGTATTCGGCTCCCTGTATCTTGCTTCTGACATGAGACGGGTGATTCTCGAAAAATAATTTTCGCAATTCACAAAAAACGAGCATTTTTTTCCGCTGCTCGTGCTATAACAGTAAAGCAGAGACTTCATGGAAAGTACGGACGTGAAAACACCCCCACGCACCGTACTTTTTTCATGTCGTACAGTGATTCGCATCCACAAGAAAGGGGGGATGAACGATGGCAATCACTGCATCCCATACCAGACAGGCCTATCTGCTGCTTTATAGTGTTCTTGAACGCAACGATATTGATTATGAGATCACCGGCAGCCGAAGCGTGAAGTGCCACATTACCGGAAGGGAGCGAGATATGCAGCTGTTTTTCTCGATTGACGCTTCCAAAATGCTCGTCACACTCTATTCGCCGCTGTTCCGTCATGTGCCGTCCGAGTGTACCACCGATGCCGCCCTGGCGCTGTGTATGGTCAACAACCGTCTGCCAGACGGTGAACTGTGCTTTGACATCAACGACAGGCTAATCTATTTCAAAATGACCGCCAGTTTTTACAATGCCGGACTCAGCGAATCCGTGTTTGAGTATATGCTGTCCGTCGCTGCCGATACCATTGACGCTTACCGTCATGGGCTGGAAAAACTCATGCATCGCCGTCCGTGTCAGGAGGCATAAATCCTCCGCCGGAGCATATACTGGAGCAGAGATCACAAGAGAGGGAGCGGTGCTTTGTATCTGTTGTTAAAAAGAAGAACGATCGCCCTTGTCCTGACGGGAGTGTTGGTACTGTGTGCCTCCCTGCTTGTCGGCAGCGGCCTGAAACACCGGGAGGAGGCTGTGGATGCATCTGCCGAGGTAAACTGGGGGCTGAGCTTCAACTCCCCCGATGGGATCCCCACCGGTAACGCCACATCGGAGGAGCTGCGGCAATACAATGCCTGTTATGTGGGGGATACCTCTCAGAAAACCATCTACCTGACCTTTGATGCCGGCTATGAAAACGGTTATACCGGAAAGATTCTCGATACCCTCCGGAAGCATCAGGTCAAGGCAACCTTCTTCCTGGTGGGGAATTTCCTGGAAACCTCGCCCGATCTGGTCAGGCGCATGGTATCGGAGGGACATACCGTGGGTAACCATACCATGACACATCCGGATATGTCCGCTATTGCTGCCAAGGAGGCTTTTCAGAAGGAGCTGACGGACCTGGAGGAACTGTACCGCTCCGTTACCGGTCAGTCGATGAAGAAGCTCTATCGCCCGCCCCAGGGGAAATTCAATGAGGATAATCTGAAAATGGCACAGGAGCTGGGGTATCGGACCGTTTTTTGGAGCCTTGCTTATGTGGATTGGTATAATGATCAGCAGCCCACCCATCAGGAGGCATTTGACAAGCTTCTTCCGCGGATCCATAACGGTGCGATCGTCCTGCTGCACAGCACCTCCGCCACGAACTGTGAGATTCTTGATGAACTGCTCACTAAATGGGAGGAGATGGGGTATTCCTTTGGCTCGCTTTGTGACATCCCGCTCACCGATGCCGGTTCCGGCTCAGAAGCATCGTAATCTGCTCCCAAGAAAAAACCGACGGCAGTGTCCATGAGACGACTGTCGTCGGTTGATTTTTTTTTTATCGGATAGTAGTTCAGACGTGATCGTTAAAGCTGTCGCCGGAAGCAAAGCCGCTGCCGAAGCTGCCGTCGGAGTTGCCGAAGGAAGACCCGTCAAAGCTGCCGGGATCGGAGCTGCCAAAGGAGGAATCACCATAGGTATGATTGGTACCGCCGTAGGAGGAACCGCCGTAGGGATTGCTGGCACCGCCGTAGGGATTGTTGGCACCGCCGTAGGACGACCCGCCGTAGGGATTGCTGGCACCGCCGTAGGAGGACCCGCCATTTGTATTGTTGGAGCTGCCGAAGGGGAGACCGCCGTAGGTATTGTTCGGGTTAGTGTATGACGATCCGCCGTAGGAATTGCCGGAGCTGCCGTAGGAATTGTTGGCGTTTCCGTAGGTGGATTCCCCGTAGGCGTTCTGGCTTGCCTGTCCGTAGACAGAACCGTTGTGGTGGGACGGCTTGTCAAGTGATTGATAGCCGGTATTGTTTTCTTCATAGTACCGGTTGGGATTGTACTGCTCCGGCGGAATGGGTTTTTTCTTGCTGTCCGGGTCCTTCGGGAGATTCGTATTGGTCAGCTCGGTGCGGCAGTAGGGGCACACGGTTGCATCGGCAATCTTGATCGGGGCGCCGCAGTTCGGACAGGTAGAGCTCATGGGCGAAGGTTTCTTTGTCTTTACCTCTGCCGTGTAGAGCTGGAGAAGCTGATTTTCTTCCGGAGTGAGAGAGGGATCAAAACTGGAGCTTGTATTGGAACTGTTAAAAAGACCGGTATAGTTGTCCTTTTTGCGGCCTCTGGGAGTGCCGATATCGTAGCCGAGCTTTTTCTTGATAATGATAATCACCACCAGGATGATGATGAAAATGATAAGGGGCCAGTAATTGCCGGACATGGCGCTCAGGACGATAGAAGTCCGTTTTGCCGCTACCGGCTTGGAAAATGCCGGCAGCATTGCCATCATACCCAGAAGAATCAGCGCAGTTTTTTTAAGATGTTTTTTCATTGTTCTCACCTGTCTCAAGTCTCAGAAGCTCTTGTTGTAATCATCGTCGCTAAAGGGATCTTTATAATTGTAGTCAATACCGTTGTCATAATAACCGGTGTAGTAGGAACTGTTCTGCTTGGTGAAATGTACGTCGCTGTTATCCTCCAGGAGGATGCCTCTGTTGTCGGGATGATCCTGCTCGCCCAGCACTTCCACATCATGCAGTACCCATTCAAAAAGCTCGGCACGGATGATGGAGTGGCAGTATTCGCACTGACGGGACCCCTTCACGATCAGCGGTGCACCGCAGTTGGGACATTTTGTCTGCTGACCGTCCTTGGGTTTTGCCGCCATAAAATTCTTGCTTCTCATGTAGGTGAGCAGATAGAAACGGGTCAGCTCTTTTGCTTTGTTCCCCTGGAGAACGCGATAGGTGTTCTGATCGATCACATAGTCGTTCATGGTCGCGTCCACGCAGACGGTGATGTACTCGTAGTTTTTGTCCCGGCGGTACAGGTGCAGGTAGGCATGCTGTACCGTGATGTTTGCCAGCATGTGAATCTGCCCCTGTGAGAGCAGGGATTCGATCTCGGAAGCCTGTCTGTTGAGAAGCTCCTGTGACATCCGGTCCTCCAGTAGGGAAATATCCCGGTTGCATACGGCGTTGGTGATCTGCGCGAAATCCTCCTTCGCACGGGTGGTCAGCTGCCCGCTGGCAAAATTCGGATCCGCCAGGATCGCTTCGTTGATGATCTGGTTGGTATAGTCCTTGGGACGGTTAATTTGTTTTTTGGAGACCTTTTTGACGGTCACGCAGGAAGCGACTCCACCTCCCACGACGATGACCAGCAGGATGATGAACTGTACCGGCACAAAACCGCCGGTGCAGGAGGTGCTTTTGACCCGGACCGTCGCCGCCTCTGCCGGTACGGAACAGACTGCCGTCATCAGGAGTGCCATGAAAAGGCCTGCCATCAGTTTCAGAATTTTTTTCATATCATTCAATCACTGTTCCTCTGTCATCTAAGGGTTGATTGTCTTTCATCATCTTCAGCTCCGATAATAACCAGTTATTATCATTGGCGGTGAGGGGGGAGCCGCAATAACGGCACCTCACATCGGAGGGCTTTTCCGTCGGGGCGCCGCAGCTGCTGCAGCAGACGGCCTGAATGCCGTCAACATAGACGGTTGAAGCCATGATGGAGCGGCTGAATGTCACCAGATACTTGAACGGCTGATTGTCAGTGCAGTATTTTGGCAGCGGTTCACGGGTGGTGCTGTTGGCCATATAGCTCTGCATGGTGCCGTAGAAATATACGGTCAGGTATTCATAACGGCTGTTCTGACGCAGCAGATGGAGATAAGAACGGCTGATGGTAATATTCTGGAACACATTGACATTGCCCTGGGAGAGCATATTTCCCAGTTCGGTCCCCAGGATCTCCTGAAGCTGATCGGTTGCCAGCAGGCGCATCTCCCACAGGTTGTTTTCGGAAAGGGAGGTCAGCAGACGGATGAACACATTCTTGCTCCAGTCGCAGAACTTGACGCTGCTGAAATCCGGGTCATGCTGTCTGATCTGGGCACCGATGATCTCGCTGTAATTCCTTGGCACGAGATCGGACATGGGCAGGGAGATCATTTCCCTGGGATCAGGCTGCTTCTGGAGCTTTTGCAGTTTGATGGGATCAATATGCTTTTCCCGGTTTCTGTGTTTCTTGATGGTCAGAAAGATAATCATCGGGGCAATGATTACTAAGGCAGCAACAAAGAAGACGATCAGGATCTTGAGGCCCATGCTTCTTTGTTCCGGGGTCAGGTTATTGTATCTGGTGGTAACGTATGCATTGACGGACGGCGCCGCCAGACACACAACAGTAATGACGGTCAGCACAGCCGTCACAAGTATCGAAAGCTTCTTCATATCAGATATCACCATTTCTCAAGTTTACTGGTTGATTATACCATATAGAGCAGAACGGGAGGGTCGCAAAACCGCAACTTTCGCAACGGAAAAGTATGGAATGGCTGACACTTTCCTGACATAGAAAACAGGCATGGCTCCCGGCGGATCATGCCTGTCTGAAGATGTCCTGCAATTATCCGCCCAGAGCGATCATGGCATCAATGCACTTGCGGGCCTGTGTGATGGCCTCGTCATCGAGTTCGATCACTTCGCCGCCGGTGCCCTCGCAGCAGCGCAGTACGTCCACCAGGGTGGTGGCCTTCATGTCACGGCAGATCATACCGGTGGTCATCGTGTAGAAGGTCTTGTCGGGGCACAGGTACTGTAAATGTTCGGCGATGCTGTTCTCCGTGCCGATGATGAACTCCTTCTTTGGCGACTGCATGGCATACTCCATAATACCGGAGGTAGAGCCGACGTAATCTGCCAGGGCCGATACCTGCGGGATACATTCGGGATGTACCAGGAGTTCAGCCTGCGGGTGAAGCTCCCTGGCTTTTGCAGCTTCTTCCGCCGTCACAGCGGAATGTACCGGGCAGCCGCCCTGCACCAGCATGATATGCTTTTCCGGTACCTGTTTTGCCACAAAGCTGCCGAGGTTGCAGTCGGGGATAAAGAGAATATTGTCGGCATCCAGTTGCCTGACGATCTTTACGGCAGAGGCAGAGGTGACACAGACATCACAAACGGTCTTGAGAGCGGCCGTGGTGTTGATATAGGCAACTACCAGATAATCAGGGTGCTCCTGTTTCAGTGCCCTCACCGTTTCAACGTCAAACTGTTCCGCCATCGGGCAGCCTGCCACGGGACTGGACAGGATGACTTTCTTGTGTGGGGAGAGAATCTTCACGGTTTCAGCCATGAAACGCACACCGCACATCAGCACGGTACTGTTGCCGGCGCTGGCAGCCATTTTGCTCAGGGCATAGGAATCCCCGGTGAAGTCGGCTACCTCCAGAATTTCCCTTGCCTCATAGCTGTGGGCAAGGATGCAGATATCTTTTTCTTTCTTTAAACGAATAATTTTGTCCTGAACTTCCTTGATCGTCATACTAATGCTTCCTCACTTCATAATAGATGGGGCAAAGCGCTCACAAGACAGAGCGTTTTGCCAAGTTTAAAATGAAAGTTGTCAAGTATGCTTGACATTGCTGCCTGCTTGTGATAGAATAAGGTTCATCCAAGACAGCCTATTCCATTTTTCTGAACACGGATTTCGGTGCACCGCAGATCGGACAGTTCCAGGTGTCCGGCAATTCGTTGAAGGGAATGAGCGAGGAACTATATTCATACTTGCAGATCGTGCAGACGTGCTTCTCTGCTGCCTCTTCCTCTTCCGGAATGTATGTAGGCGCATAGATGGGGGACTTTCCCTTGATGACATTGCGGTAGAAATCGTAGGTCATGGGCTTGCCCTTGATGGTCTCGCTCCCGGAAACAGGCTCCGCAATGAAGATGGTATGCGTCACGGTCTCGACGGTGTTCACGACACGGCATAAGAACCAGCAGCAGATATCCTCCTGGATCACCGGTGCTCCCTCCCGCAGGATCTTGTAACGGACGTTATTGAGCTTGTTGCCGTCACGGCCGGAGGTAAAGCCAAGCGCACCGATCACCGCACCGGAAGTGCTTTCCGAAAGTACGCTGACCGTAAATTCGCCGCTTCTTTTGATACATTCGTTGGTGTAGTTGCTGTGGTTAATGCTGACTGCCACCGTCATGGGGTAGGAAGAGATCTGGATCACGGTGTTGACAATGCAGGCATTCGGCGCGTTGATCCCCTTTACACCAACAGCGAACATACCGTAGGACAGCGAGGTCAGAATCTTATCATACATATCAATTTCCCCTTTCGGAAATACTACCAATATCATACCACATTTCTTTGAATTTTACAATAAGTTGTAATAAAAAAACCGGCAATAAAATTTGTGCCCCTGTGCAGAATGGCTGTTTCTGTATTACCGATGGCATCCGGTGCAGGGACAGTGCCCTGCCCCCATCGTTTTCAGCCGATGAGACAGAGCAGGAGTCCGTACAGGACAGAAGCGATCGTTCCGTAAACGATCACGGGACCGGCAATGAGGAACATCTTTGCCCCCAGTCCCATGATGAGTCCTTCCGTTTTGAACTCCATGGCGGGAGAGACGACCGCATTGGCAAAGCCCGTGATGGGAACGAGGGTTCCCGCGCCGGCAGTTTTGGCTAACCTGCCGTACCATCCGAGCAGCGTCAGCAGTGCGGAGGCGAACACCAGCGAGATACTGGTCAGGCAACGGGCGTTGTCCAGAGAAAGCCCCGCCGCAAACTGATACAGGTCAGTCAGTCCCTGGCCGGCGGTACAGATGAAGCCGCCCACCGCAAAGGCACTCAGACAGTCGCGGAACAGCTTGCTTTTGGGAGAAGCCTTGGTGACGAGGTGCTGATATTCCTGTTGGGAAATATTCATGACATTCACTCCTTAATCGGGTTTGAAGATATCCAGACGGAAGCCGCAGCGGGATAAGGTTAT
>ONEU01000084.1 GCA_900316925.1 uncultured Eubacteriales bacterium | reverse complement strand
TCCACATATCATGATCGTAAGAGCATCAGACACTTTATAGTAATATCCTTTGTGTCCTGTTTCACTTTCTAATTCCCTCATTTTATGGCTCTGAAAATATGCAGCTTAACTCAATGTTTACGGGATGAAACGGAAGGTGTCTGCGTCGAACAATCCGCAGTCCGTGATCCGCAGGTGCGGGATGACGGGAAGGGCGGTGAATGACAGTGTGATAAACGGATCAATATCCGGATCGACACCGGCATCGTATGCCTTCTGAATGATGTCGTCTAACTGTGGGATAAATGCATCGGCAGACAGCAGGCTCATCAGTCCCCCCAGCTGCAGCGGGAGTGAACCGACCACTTTTCCATCAGCAATAATGGTGTAGCCGCCCTGGATGGCTTTCAGTTCTTCTACCGCCTTGAACATATCCGCATCGTTGTCTCCGATGACGATGATGTTATGGGAATCATGGGCAACGGTAGTAGCCACCGCGCCATGATGAAGGCCGTAATTGGCCGCGTATGCACAGGCATGGAACCCGGCGGCATGGTGGCGTTCGATGACGGCGATCTTCCGTACAGTACCGTTTTTCAGGCCGTCCATGACCTCCTGGTGCGTCATGTGCAGATGCTCGGTGATGATCTGCTCCCGGACAATGCCGATGACGGAGTAGCTCTCCTTCTCCGGGATGACAAAGGCATCCGCCGGCAGCGGTGCCGGGTTGACGGTATGGAGCAGGGCTTCGTTGTATTGTATCCGCTCCGGCTGTCTGATGGAGGAAACAGGGACACCGTCTTTATAGACCTCGTGGATCGTGACAGCATCCAGATCATCCAGGATCACCAGGTCTGCACGATATCTGCAGGCAACAGCGCCGATATGCTGCAGACCGTAGATCATGGCGGCATTGATGGTTGCCATCTGGATCGCTCTGACCGGCGGAAGTCCCAGAGTGATGGCTTTCTTCACCGCGTGACGGATCGATCCTTTCTTCCGGATGTCGGCAAGGTGTTTATCATCGGTACAGAACGCCATGCGTGACGTGTCGATCTTGTTTTTTACGACACCCTTGATGATGGCCGTCAGATTTCTGCTCGCTGACCCCTCCCGTACCAACACATGAAGACCGCAGCGCAGTTTCTCGACGGCTTCTTCGTAGGAGATGCTTTCATGGTCGGTGTCGATGCCGCCGCAGATGTATGCCTGCAGAGACTTTCCTGACAGCATGGGAGCGTGTCCGTCAATGATCCTGTCATAGAATCCGCGGAGCTTCTCCATGACGGATGCATCCAGTCCCAGTACGCCCACGGTATTCATCATTTCTCCCAGTCCCGGCACAAGCGGCTCGTCTCTGAACGGGAGCAGCTTTTCAGCTGACAGTTCTGCGCCGGTGTGTTCAAAGGGGGTTGCCGGTACGCAGGACGGCAGCATGACATAATAATTCACGGGACTTGCTTCCGCTGCCCGCAGGATATCTTTCAGAGCCGCCTCCCCTCCCACATTGGCAATCTCATGGGGATCGGTGATAATCGTGGTTGTTCCCTGACGAAGTTCCTCCATCGAATAGACCTCCGGCGTGACCATGGAGGATTCCACGTGCACATGGGAATTGATAAATCCGGGTGCCACATACCGGTTCTCAAGGTCGATCTCCTTCCTGCCGTGGTAATCTTCTCCCACGCCCACGATCATTCCTGCCGTGATCGCAACATCCCCCTGCAGGATCTCTCCTGTAAAGACATTGACAATTCTTCCGTTTTTCAGAACAAGCTCAGGCAGTTCCTGTTCCTGTGCGGCTCTGATAAGGGTCTCAAGCTCCATGACCTTCAGCCTCTCTTTCATGTGTTTTCGTTACTTTTCTCATTATACACTCTTTGCCGGCCTATATCAATCCCTGCTTCTGTCATTCTTCCGGGGCAGTTCCCCCCAGCCCCCTTTCCTAAAACCGCTGTATTTCCTTACAAACTGTGAAGAATGATCTACTGTTTTCAGATATCTAATACCAATAAATGCGTTCATCATCTGATTTTCTGTGATAGTATTGCCGGAGACAATACCCCTTATGGCAGTTTTATGTCCTGCCATAAGGGGTATTGATTCTTTTGGTCTCAATCAATGATGCTGCGTCAGGGCTTCTGATACCCTTAGCACCAGTGCCTGATCACGGAGAACCGGTTCAGGCCGTTACCTGTACAGTTAGCGACTTCTTCACAATAGTTCCCTCAGAATCCCTCACCTTGACGCTGATATTGTATGTATCGGTGTGCTTCGGCGTAAAGGTGATCGATGTGCCGGTACCGCCGACAGAAGCTGCTCTTACAGTTGCGGAGGTGCCCTTTACAATAGTGCTTTCAAGGAGCTTTGAGGTGTTTTTCAGCGGCTGAGGGGTAGTATCCAGCACGGTTTCAAAGGTGCCGTTGTTGTCGGTGTCAGCCTTGAGCTGAATGGTATACGGGTCTGTCTCACAGATCAGTACGGAATCATACTCTGTGTCGAATTTCAGTTTTGCGTAATACACCCTGTTAGTGGCATTTATTTCTGTATTGCTCAGGTCATCCGTTATCATTCCCAGCAAACTGCCATACTCTGAATCCAGGTAGTAATATGGGATGGTCCATGCGCCGGTATCCGAATTGAAGTACAAACAAAACTCGTCATCATAGTCTACCCGGTTATTGTCATAAATGAATACTTTTCCGTCATAGGCAACTACCGCATGGCCTCCCCATGCATATCCGAAAAAGTATCCGTGGAAACACAGAAGTGTGGGAGAGCCGTCTTCAAGACATTCCAGAAGCATCTGAATCTTTGCTTTCTCGTCATCACTGTAAAAGTTCCTGCATATCTCCTGCTGTATTACATCCGTAAACTGCATAGCAAAATAGTAGTTAATCAGCGACTTCCTAATACAAAAAAGTAGAGACGGGTACCGCGGCGGGGCAACGCACGGAAATCAATTTTTAAAAATCCTTGCCTGAATGTCCCTCCAAATCGTTGGTCAACAACGATGAGAAGGTAGTGTTTATCGATTGCTGCAGGGGTTCTCCCTCAGCGAATTTTGGAAAGGGATTCGGGGAAAACCTTTTTTCGCCATAAAAAGTTTTTCCCCGGGAAGTGGCAGGTCAAAACTGATCTCCATAGGGGCCGCGCCGTGCTTGCAAAATGAGAAGAGATGGTATATAATGGGGGTACCCCATTTTTTTTAATCAGAAAGGATTTGTTGTTATGGCACAGATTACTAAGGACACCATCGTAGGAGATATTCTGGATATTGATGAGACAACTGTACCGATCTTTCTTTCAATCGGTATGCATTGCCTCGGCTGCCCCGCTTCCAGAGGCGAAACCATTGAACAGGCTTGCATGGTACACGGTGTGGATGTTGATGAACTGGTAGCAAAAATCAACGAGCACATCAAGGATAAATAAGCCGGAGGGATTATCAGTGAGTCGGAGGCTTTCTTTTACGCTCGATGACAGACTCTCGCTTTGTGCTTCCTTCGTCAGAGACGGTACAAGGCTTGCGGACGTTGGCACCGACCACGCTTATTTACCTGTTATGCTCGCTGCAGACGGAAAAATCCGGAGCGCTGTTGCCTGTGATGTCAGACAGGGGCCTCTTGAAAACGCTAAAGCGAGTATCCTGCAAAACGGAGTGGAACATCTCGTCAGGGCAGTCCTCTCGGACGGCCTTGACAATGTCTCTCCCGAGGATGCCCAGGATGTAGTGATGGCCGGGATGGGAGGCGAACTGATCGCTCAGATCATCCACAGAACGCAGTGGCTCTATGACGGCAGCAGACGACTGATCTTACAGCCGATGACGCGCATGGAGACCCTGCGTTTGTTTTTATATGAAAACGGTTTTTGTATCGAACAGGAAAAAGCGTGTGTGGTGGGCAGAAAATGCTACTCTGTGATGTGCTGCCGCTTTGACGGCGTGAAACGGCTGTGTTCCGCAAAGGAACAGTACATCGGCCGTCTGGGTGAGGACCCTTCGGAGGAGGCAAGGCGCTATGTCCGCATGACCGAAGAGAAACTGCAGAAAAAAATCAACGGTCTTACCCGCTCTGGCAGAACCGATGAAGCCGCTTCCTTTGAGGCGGTCCTGCAGGAGATCAAAGAGAGCAGCAATCAACAATAATCCGGGAATCACCGCGGTTGTCGGGATTCCCTTGTGAGGTGACAGCGATGATCACAGCCAATGAACTTTATGAAGCTATCAATCAGTTTGCACCGTTTGAAACGGCTATGAGCTTTGATAATGTGGGTATTCTGATCGGCAGCAGTGAAACATCAAGCGATTCCGTTCTGACGGCACTGGATGCAACCAAAAGCGTTCTCGAGGAAGCAGTCAGAAAAAACATCCGCATGATTCTCACACATCATCCCGTGATCTTTGAGCCGCTCAGGCAGCTCCGGGAGGATAGTATCCCCTACCTTGCCGTGAAATACGGTCTGACCATCCTTTCGGCACATACCAATCTCGATATTGCCCCGGGTGGTGTCAATGATACCCTGGCGGAGTGTATCGGCGTGAGGGCGGATCAGCACACGGATGAGGAGTGTACACTGATCGGCACACTTGACCGGCCGATGGATGCCGTGACGTTTGCCGGTCAGATCAAGGAACGTCTGCGTCTTCGCGGTCTGCGCTTTACTGACACGAAAAAGGAACTGCACAGGGTATTGGTAGCCTGCGGTGCAGGCGGCGGGAGTATCGGACTGGCGGTAAAATGTGGTGCGGATGCCCTCGTTACGGGAGAGATCAAGCACCATCAGATCGGCTTTGCAAACGATCATGGTATTGCCGTTTTTGACCTCGGTCATTTTCAGTCGGAGGATATGATTATTCCTGTCCTGACGGAAAGGCTGAACAGACTCTTCCCGGGGACTGCATTTATCCGGGCCGAGTCGGATACAGACGGCGTTTATTACATTTAAAATCTATGCGGCGGGAAAGTGCTGCGGTGCTTTCCTTGTCAGATACAGGAGGTAACTATGGCACTGGACGGAGCAATGCTGCGGCATATCAAACAAGAACTGGAGGACAGCCTCCTGAACAGTAAGGTGGATAAGATCTATCAGCCTTCCAGAGATGAACTGGTGTTGTCAATGCGCTCTCCGGAGGGAACGAAAAGACTGCTGCTCTCGGCAAGAGCCAACAGTCCCCGTATCCATATCACGGGTGCGACTCCGGAGAATCCAAAAACACCCCCGATGCTGTGTATGCTTCTGCGGAAGCGGCTCTCGGGGGCAAGACTGCGGAGGATCAGCCAGCCCGGTCTGGAAAGACTCTTGCAGCTCGAATTTGAAGGCAAGAACGAACTCGGCGATACCGTGACGATGACCCTTGCTGTGGAGATCATGGCACAGTACAGCAACATTGTGCTGATTGACGGCAGCGGTGTCATTATTGATGCTGTCAAGCGGGTGGATGCCACCATGTCCTCACAGCGTCTGGTGCTCCCGGGACTGCCCTATGAGATGCCGCCGGCACAGAAAAAGCTCTCCGTCCTGGATTACGATGCCGACAGTATCATTGACGCCGTTACCGGTCTGCCGAAGAATATGCTGCTGTCAAAGGCGCTGCTGAACGTCCTGCAAGGCTTCTCCCCCATCATTTGCAGCGAGCTGGAGCATCTGACCGGCAGGGGCCGCGATGTCTGGTCCAGGGAGCTGGACAGCGAATTGACTGACCGGCTGCGGTTCTTCCTCAAGAGGACGATTGTGACCATCCGTGAGATTTCCGGCAAGCCCTACACGGTTTATGACCCGTCAAAAAAACCGATCGACTTTACCTTCGAGGATATCCAGCAGTACGGCAGCGGCAGGGCCTTTCAGGAATGTGAGAGCTTCTGTGAGCTGCTTGACCGCTACTATGCCCGCCGGGACGCGCTGGAGACCATCCGGCAGAAGGCTGTTGATCTGAATAAGCTGCTGAACAATGCCGCTACCAGGCTTATTAAAAAGATCTATCTGCAGAAAGAGGAGCTGACAGCCTGTGCCGACCGTGAACAGTTCCGTATTTGCGGGGATCTGATCCAGGCAAATCTCTATCGTATCCGGAAGGGCGATACCCAACTGCGGGCAGAGAATTTCTATGATGAAAATCTTGCAGAGATTACCGTGAAGCTCGATCCTGCCCTGTCGCCTGCCGCCAATTCCCAGCGGTACTATAAAAGCTATCAGAAGGCAAAGACCGCCGAACAGATCCTGCAGGTGCAGATCGTGCAGGCAGAAGCGGAGCTGGACTATGTATCCTCGGTGCTGGACAGTCTGTCGCGTGCGGCTTCCGTGAGGGAGCTTGACGAGATCCGTCAGGAACTGGTGGAACAAGGCTATCTGAAAGCCAAAGGAAAAAGGCCGAAGCAGGATGCAGCCCTGCCGCCGCTGAGCTTTGTGTCGCCGGGCGGATTTACCGTTCTGGTGGGGCGCAATAACCGCCAGAATGACAAGCTTACCCTCAGACAGGCGGAAAAAAATGATATCTGGCTCCATGCAAAGGACATTCCCGGTTCTCATACCGTGATCGTGACAAAGGGGCAGGAGCCTGATGACGCGACCCTGCTGTTTGCAGCCTCCCTGGCGGCGGCTCACAGCAAAGCAAGAGAGTCCGGAAAGGTACCGGTGGATTATACGAAGATCCGCTATGTCAGCAAACCCCAGGGCGCAAAGCCCGGCAGGGTGATCTATACCAATCAGAAAACCCTGTTTGTTGAGCCTTATCAGACGGAACCATAAAAAATGCTGCCGCAGCAGAAAATGCTGAACGGCAGCTTCTTTTATGAGGAAGTAATGTGGAGCAGATGGGCAATTCCCGGAATACTCTCCCCCTGCTGGGATGAGGTGGGCGACATCAGCGCTCCGGTGGCAATAAACAGGATGTTGTGAAGTTGCTGCTGCTTTAGCTGCCGGACAATGTGGGAACAGAATACCGATCCCGAGCAGCCGCATCCTGAACCGCCTGCGTGAACATCCTGCCGCTCCGGATCAAAGATCATCAGACCGCAGTCACGGTGCATGGCGGATATTTCCAGACCCTCCCGCTGCAGCAGCTCCAACAGCAGCGCAGAGCCGACTTTGCCGAGATCACCCGTGAGAATGAGGTCAAAATGCGCAGGAGACTCCCCTGTGTCCCCGAAAAACCGCAGGAGGGTATCCGCCGCTGCCGGTGCCATTGCGGCGCCCATGTTGTTGGCGTCGGTGATGTGGAGATCGTTGATCCTGCCGATGGTGATCTCCCGTACAAAGGGACCGCAGCCGCTTCTGTCCAGTAAGGCGGCTCCCGCACCGGTAACGGTCCATTGGGCACTGGGAGTACGCTGTCCGCCGTAGGCCAGCGGCAGACGGAACTGCCGTTCCGCAGAACAGAAATGCGAGGACGTGACCGCTGCGGCTCTGTTTACGGCACCGCTGTCTGTCAGCAAGGAACTGACGGCTATCGTCTGCGCCATGGTGGAACAGGCACCGTATTGTCCGAGAAACGGAATGTGGAGATCCTTCAGTCCGAAGGTGGACGAGATGCATTGGTTCAGCAGGTCGCCGGCAAGGATGACGTCGATGTCGTCGGGCTGTAAAGCGGCTTTTTCGAGCATGAGACTGACTGCCGCACTTTGCAGGGCACTTTCCGCTTGTTCCCAGGTTTCCCGTCCGAGGAGATCATCCTGATAGGTTTTATCAAAACAACTCCCCAAGGGTCCCTGGCTTTCCTTCTGCCCTGCGACCCCTGCGGCTTCCCGGATGGAGATAGGATTGCTGCATTGAATGGTGCTGCTTCCGATTCTTTTTGCCATAACATAACCTCCCGTGTGACTGATTTTAGTATGTCACAGGGAGGTCATTTTATGCAGAACGGTTTATAGTTCGATCGTCTGTCCGGTGGAGAGATAGTGCAGATGCTTCATATATTTTTTCATATAGGCATACTGCTCCGTTCCGGTACAGTGACAGGTGTAATAGTCGGTGGAATAGGCGTCGAGCAGGCGCGCAAGACCGGCAAGGGTATCGTCCGGCGGCAGCTTGACAAAATGGAAGCCGCCGATGAGGACATCGGGACGGAACCACTCTTCGATATTGATGATCCCCTTGTGGGAGCATCCGCTGATAAGGAAGCGTCTGCCGTTTTCTTCGATGAGCAGATAGTGCTCGTGGAGAAAGTCATCCGGTACAAATTTACCGTCGATGTGCTTTGTCAGACCGAAAGAACCGAGATCAAGATGCGTGGGTCTGTCATTGCAGGAATAAAGTGTGAGGTGCGGCGCCAGCGCTGTTACGCCGTCAGTCAGCACGATCCGCTCATTCCCCTTGAGGGCAGCCGTTAATCCGATGTATTTTTCGGTGCCGTTATAGTATGCACCGAAGGCATAGCGGCTCATGTAGATCTTTGCCCGTTGGTTGCGCTCCAGAAACGTGCTGAGTCCGCCGCCGTGATCGTAATGACCGTGTGACAGGACGCACAGGTCAACTGCGGCAAGATCAACGTGCAGGAGATCGGCGTTCTCTGCAAACAGCGATGTCTGTCCGGTGTCAAACAGGATGCGGTGACCGGATGTTTCAAGATACAGGCTGAGTCCGTGCTCTGTCCGGAACCCGGGCAGCCCGGTGTTTTCTGTTAAGACAGTGATCTTCATGTCGGTACCTCTCATGCGTTTTCGTCAATGATCCGACGGATCTCATTTTCGGCGTCTCTGACTTCCTGTAAAAAGGCCTGTGACGAGATTCTCAATGCTCCGTTGCCTAAAATGATGATCTGCTCCAGCCCGTCGGAGGTCACCACCCGTACACGGTGCTTCCGTGCAAGCTCATGGGTGACCTTCTCAATATACATATCCGCGGTCTCCGCTTCTTTCGTATAGACAAGGCTGATGTTGTGTATCTTCTCCACCTCTTCGGTGTGTCCCTTGACCTTATAGGCATCATACACAAGGATCAGTTCGCACTTCTTATATCCTTGATAATTACAGAGGATGTTGATCAGCGCGGAACGGGCGGCGTCAATGTTTTCGGCGGCAAGCTTTTTCAGGTGTTCCCAGGAAAAAATGACGTTGTATCCGTCCACCAACAGGTATTCCTTGCCGTCATTGACAGTACCTGCGTTCTTTTTCGGCGCTCCTGCGGACATCACCGGCAGCGTGCGGCTTTCTTCCGCTTTCCTGCGTTTTACCGGCCCGTAGGTGCGCTCAAAGATCTGCATCAGCTCCTTGTCCAGTGCGAACAGATCGTTCTGTGAGCGGTACGAGGCAAGATTCCTGGTGGCTGGCTGCTGCGTGACAGGCTGTGGACGATGATAGCTTTCCGGCAGGTGCATATATCGGGGGACTTCATCCCATTTGACGATGAAGCCGGCTCCGTGGGAACAGAATACGGAATCACAGGGATTGTCAGTATCCCGCTCGGGATCATAGGCAAAGGATGCCATTACCTCATCCGCATTATGACAGGTGTCATAGCCGCTGAACTGACAGCTCAGGCGTCCCCGTCCGTGGGTGTACTGGACTACCTCACGTCCGTAGTGGTTCAGTTCCGAAACCGGCGCCGTGCCGGTGATGACGGTCATCTGGTCGGAGGTGCTGTCCGGCTGTTCAAAGCTGCCGGACATCTTCTGGATATCCGTAATCGCCCTGCCCACATTTTCGGCGGGAACCTCAAGGGTGAAGGCATAATACGGCTCCAGCAGCTCGCAGCGGGCGGAGCGCAGTCCCTGTCGGAGCGCACGGAAGGAGGCCTGGCGAAAATCCCCGCCCTCGGTATGCTTCGGGTGTGCCCTGCCCGACAGGAGAATGATCTCCGTATCGGTGACGGGAGAGCCTGTCAGTACGCCGACGTGTGTTTTCTCATAAAGCTGGGAGAGAATGAGTCGCTGCCAGTTCTTATCAAGCTGATCCTCCCGGCATTCCGAACGGAACACAAGCCCGGTGCCCCGCTTGCCCGGACGGAGCAGCAGATGTACCTCCGCATAGTGACGGAGAGGCTCAAAATGCCCCACGCCCTCCACGGTTTCGGTGACAGTCTCCTTGTAGATGATGCTGCCGGTGCCGAAGCTGACATCAAAACCGAAACGTTCCTTGATGAGCCGTTGGAGGATTTCCAGCTGCACCTCCCCCATGACATGAAGCTGGATGCGGGCATAGCGTTCGTTCCAGGAGACATGGAGCTGCGGGTCTTCCTCTTCCAGTATCCGCAGCTTTTCCAGAGCGGTATGAGCGCTGATCTCTTTGGGCAGTTCCACGGAATAGGTCAGGACCGGCGCCAGGACCGGCAGCCCTGAATTGTCCGCGTCTCCCAGTCCGTCACCGGACAATGCAAAGCTGATGCCTGTCACGGCACAGACCGTCCCGGCAGGAGCTTCTTCAGCGGTGGTGAATTTTTCGCCTGAATAAATGCGTATCTGGCTGACTTTTTCGGCATTGGTGTTCTTATCACTCTGCAGGATCTCCCTCACACGCAGACAGCCGCCGGTGACCTTCAGAAAGGTGAGCCTTCTGCCCTGTTTATCCTCTGCGATCTTATAGACCTTACCCGCAAACGAGGTACCGTAGTCGGGCATTTCCGTATAACGGACGAGTCCTTCCAGCAATTCCCTGACACCCTGCAGCTTCAGCGCTGAACCAAAGAAACACGGGATGACACGGCGCTGCCGGATGGTACGGATGATTCCGCTGTCGGTCAGGCTGTCGCTCCGGTCGTATTCCTCCAGCAGGAGATCATCACATTCGGCGAGACTTTCATAAAATGCCGTCCGATCCTGTGTCGTAAAATCCACGCACCCGTCACTCAACCTTGTTTTCAGTTCCCGGAGCAGCGCTTCCGGATCGGCTCCCGGCAAATCCATTTTGTTCACAAACACAAAGCACGGGACACGGTATTTTGTCAGGAGCTTCCAGAGCGTCATGGTATGGCTTTGCAGGCCGTCTGTCCCGCTGACGACCAACACGGCATAATCCAGTACCTGCAGCGTGCGTTCCGTTTCGGCGGAAAAATCCACATGACCCGGGGTATCCAGCAGCGTAAATTCGGTATCCCCGCACGGCAGTACCGCCTGTTTTGAAAAGATCGTGATGCCGCGTTCCCGTTCCAGGCTGTTGGTATCCAGAAAGGAATCGCCGTGATCGACTCTTCCAAGTTTTTTGAGACTGCCCGATACATACAGCAACGCTTCCGAGAGGGTTGTTTTTCCTGAATCGACGTGTGCAAGGATTCCTGTTACGATTTTTTTCATGTTTTCACTTCCGATATCAAGCCGCTGTTCCAGAACCCTGCGGCTGTATTATTATTTCATCCTCTATCATTATAAAAAACAGTCAACACATTGTCAACCGGCGAGCCGCCGGGCCCAGGGAAATCATTTTTTACCTGCCAGTTACCCGGGGAAAACCTTTTTCTGGCGAAAAGGGGTTTTCCCCGGACCCCTTTCCATCATTCGCTGTGGAATAAGCCTTGCAGCAATCGGTAAATGCTAACGCCCGCTTCGGGATGATAAACAAGGTTTTCTGGGGACTTTACGATACGGTTGAAGGATTGTATTCTTTCATTGTTGATTTCATCCGGTTAGGCGAAAAAACAGGAACAAACCAAGGTCTGTTCCTGTTCGGAGCGGATATCTTACATTCTGGGAGGTGCATTGCGGTTGAGCATCTGCTGGGCTCTTTCTCTCAGGGCTGCCTGACGCTCTTCTGCTGTCATCACCGGGGCGGGTACGGCCGGAGGAGGAGTATACTGTCCCATGATATCGTTATTCAGGGGGGCGTTCAGGGGCCGTGCAGCCGTCTGTGCCTGCGGCTTTTGATCGGCAGGATTGGGGGCGGCATCTGTGTTGCCGTTCTGATCTGTGAGGACAAGCTCACGCAGCGTGGTGGCAAGTCCTGCCATCGACTGAATCTCGGACGGAATGATGATCTTGGTGGCTCTGCCGTCTGCTACCTTGGTGAAGGTCTCCAGGCTCTTCAATGCAATGACCCGGTCATTCGGGGAAGCTTCATTCAACATCCTCAGGCTGTTGGCATAGGCTGTCTGCACGGCCATGATGGCTTCTGCTTCACCCTGTGCTTCACGGATCTTCGTCTCCTTGATGGCCTCTGCACGAAGAATGGCGGCCTCCTTATGACCTTCGGCAACCAGAATCTGACTGGTCTTCTCACCCTCAGCATCCAGGATCCTGGCGCGGCGCTCACGCTCTGCCTTCATCTGCGTCTCCATGGCCACCTGGATCTCACGGGGCGGCAGGATGTTTTTCAGCTCTACCCGCTTTACTTTGATTCCCCAGGCGTCCGTTGCTTCATCGAGGATATCACGGATACGGTCATTGATTTTGTCACGGGAGGTCAGGGTATTATCCAGCTCCAGTTCACCGATGATATTTCTCAGCGTGGTGGCACAAAGCGTCTCAATTGCCATGATCGGACGTTCTACACCGTAGGTATAGAGCTTGGAATCCGTTACCTGGAAATAGACCACGGTGTCGATCTGCATGGATACGTTATCACGGGTGATAACGGATTGGGGTTCAAAGTCCACGACCTGCTCTTTCAGGGAAATGCGCTTTGCAATTCTGTCAATGAACGGAATCTTGACATGAATGCCGGTGTGCCATGTCTTGTAGTAAGCGCCGAACCGCTCGATGACAAAGGCGTTTGCCTGCGGAACGACCTTGATATTGGTGATGATGATGAGAATGAACAATGCAAAGATGATGATAAACGCGATTAACCATCCGGGCATAAGAAATTACCTCATTTCTGTTTTAATTTGATATCTGCATTTTAATTGGCGGTGGTCTCTGCTGTCTGTCTGACGGGTTCTACGATCAGCTTGACACCCTCGATCCGCAGTACGGAGATCTCTGTCCCTACCGGCAGCAGGGTGTTGTTTTCGGTCACGGCGGACCAGTCGCAGTTATCCACCCGTACACGGAAAACCTTCATGTTCTCATCGATGATCTTGGTGACCTTTCCCTTCCTGCCGATGTTCATATCCGCATTGGTAGGAGTAACGCCGACTTTTTTGATCATCCTTTTTGCTAACGGCCGTGTCAGCAGCAGCAGAACGATGGTGACCGCAAAGAACACGATAAACTGCACGACAATGTCCACATGACAGAGATCGAGTATCAGGGCAACGATGCCGCCGATGGCCGACCAGATCGTGATGAGCTGCAGCTGCGTCATCCATTCGACAAATACCGAAACAACGATAACACCGATCCATACCCATGCCATTTCATCCATTCGGATCACCTCCTCCGTCAGACGGCCGGTTCATTTTTATCTGTTCACGGAGACGGCAGGTTTCTTCCCGATAGGATGTGATCAGCCCATAAAGCTCCTGTGTGCTGACAGTCAGACTGATATCATCAGGAGAGATCTCATCGGTGATCACAGCGTTTTCCGGGTCTGCTGCGAGAGAGTAGATATTGCCCGAGAAAGAGAAGCTCTCACGGGTGCCCCCTGCCAGCTCCGATAGTCCCTGTTCAATGATACTGCCGAAGTTCCTGATCTCAGCCAGCAGGAACGCATTGAGCAGGCTGTAGGCTTCGTCCTCAAATGCGGCTGTGAGAACAGGGGATTTTTCATTGATCTGTTTCCATGTGTATTTCATGTTTTATCACCTTGATAGACGGGAAAGGCAGTGGTGATGAGACGTTCATCATCCAGATACATATCAATCTCCAGATCACCGTAATGCCCTATCCAGAGTTGGTTGTTGGGATTTGAGGGATTTGTCATTGCATCCTTATAAGCAACGTTGATGGCATCTACTACCTGCTGCGGTGTCCAGCTCTCCGGATAGAACGAGCTGAAACCGTTCTTGTCCACACCGCTGACACGGACCTTTGCCGTAAATACGCCGTTCTTATCCGGTGCGGTGCGTGTGCCCTCCACGATCTCCCCTTTGCTGTCCATTACCATTGTGTAGTGATAGCCTGTAGCCTTGCCCTTGCGGTTAATCGTGCCGTCAAAGATATGCTCAAGTGTTCCTTCACCAAAATAATCCACATTCTGCAGCTTGGCGATATCGGCCATGGTGTAGGAAGCGCCCGGTTGTGCCTGGTCATAGGATGCGGTCTGACTGCCCTGTTTGGTGTCTGAATCCTTCGATGACGCCGGATTGCTTTCGGAAGAGTGGAACTCCTCAGAAATGACGTTACTGATCTCCTTTTTCACCTCGGAAATCACGCCGCAGCCTGAAAGCGTCAAAGCAGCCGTTCCCAGTGCCAGCACGGCGGAAGTCAGACGAATGATGATCTTGTGTTCTTTCAGAAACATTTTACTCACTCCTGTTCTATTTCTTTTTATGCCTGGCCGGCTTTTTACGGGTTTCGCTTTTCCCTTTGGACGGCTGCAGCATTCTGTCATATTTTTCAAATGAGAAACCGTATTTTTTCTCCGCCTCAGACAGCGGTTTCTTCTGTCCTGCAGCGGCTGATCTACCTGCGGCATCATTTTTGCTGCGGGGACGGATCAGGCATTTTTTCTCAAAACCGATCAGATCGGTGCGGTGCGCCCTGACTAATGCCTCATGCACAAGATCATAGTTTTTCGGATTCCTGTACTGGATGAGGGCACGCTGCATGGCTTTCTCATGCGGGTCATGGGCCACATACACCGGCTTCATGGTGCGGGGATCGACACCGGTATAGTACATACAGGTGGAAATGGTGGAGGGCGTGGGATAGAAATCCTGCACCTGTTCGGGCATATAGCCGAGGTCACGGAGGTATTCCGCCAGAGCGATCGCTTCCTTGAGCGTGGAACCGGGATGCGAGGACATCAGATACGGCACCAGGTACTGCGGTTTATGCAGTTCCTTGTTGATCTGGGCGTACTTCTTGCAGAACGTGCGATACACACTGTTTTCGGGCTTTCCCATCCGGGAGAGAACTTCATCGGCAACGTGCTCCGGTGCGACCTTGAGTTGTCCGCTGATATGGTACTGGCACATTTCCCGGAAAAATGTATCATCCTTGTCGGCCATGATATAGTCAAAACGGATCCCGGAGCGGATGAATACCTTCTTCACGCCGGGCAGTGCACGGAGCTTCCGCAGCAGGGACAGATAATCCGAGTGATCCACCACGAGATTCTGACACGGTTTCGGGAAAAGACATTGCTTATTCGGACAGACGCCGTATTTCAGCTGCTTGTCACAGGAGGTCCTGCGGAAATTTGCCGTAGGACCGCCCACGTCATGGATGTAGCCCTTGAAGTCCGGATCTTGTATCAGGAGCTTGGCCTCGTCCAGAATGGATTCGTGACTGCGTGTCTGGATGATACGTCCCTGATGGAAGGTCAGGGCACAGAAGCTGCATCCGCCAAAGCAGCCGCGGTTGCTGATCAGGCTGAATTTGACCTCCTGGATGGCATCTACACCCCCAAGGGCTTCGTAACTGGGGTGATAGGTGCGCATATACGGTAGTGCATAGACCCTGTCCATCTCCTCCTGGGTGAGCGGAGCCGACATCGGGTTCTGGACGATATAGCAATCCGGATAGGGCTCGGCCAGCACCTTCCCTGAAAATGGATCGGTGTTGGTGTATTGAATGTAAAAGCTCTCTGCATACTTCAACTTGTCAGTCTTCATATCTGAAAAGCTCGGTAAAATCCAGTGTTCTGCAAGATTGTCAAGGCTTTTAGCTTTATAGACAGTTCCTTTGATAAAGGTGATATCCTTTACAGATATTCCGCTGTTCAGGGCGTCGGCAATCTCTACGATGGAGTGTTCTCCCATGCCGAAGGAGAGGATATCCGCCTGGGAATCCAACAGCACCGAGCGTTTCAGGGTATCGTCCCAGTAGTCGTAGTGCGCCATGCGGCGGAGACTGGCTTCTATGCCGCCGATAATGATCGGTTTATGCGGATATGTCCTGCGGATGAGATTGCCGTAGACAACCGTCGCGTGATCGGGTCTTTTTCCCATCACGCCGCCGGGCGTAAAGAAATCCTTCGCACGGCGTTTTTTGGAAACAGAATAGTGATTGACCATCGAATCCATATTGCCTGCCGAGATCAGAAATCCCAGCCGCGGTTCACCGAACACATTGATGCTGCTATCGTCTTTCCAGTCGGGCTGTGAGATAATTCCCACACGGTAGCCGGCCGCTTCGAGAATCCGGCTGATGATAGCAGGCCCGAAGGAGGGATGATCGACGTAGGCATCTCCGATGACAAAAGTGAAATCCACCTGGTCCCATCCTCGTTTCCGCATATCCTCTTTTGAGATCGGTAAAAAATCCTTCATGGCTCATTCACCGTCCAGCAGGCTTTTCCATTGCTCTGCCTTGAAGCCTACCAGTATCCTGCCGTTCCGGACGATGATCGGTCGTTTGACAAGCATTCCGTCCGTGGCAAGGAGCTGAAGCTGCTCCTCTTCGGTCATGGTGGGGAGCTTTTCTTTCAGGTTCAGACTTTTATATAGCAGACCGGAAGTATTGAAGAACCTTTTCAGCGGCAGTCCGCTTTCTGTGTGCCATTGCTTTAATTCTTCGTATGTGGGCGGTTCGTCCTTGATATGGCGGTCAATGTAGGTCAGTTGGTGTTCATCCAGCCACTTTCGGGCTTTCTGGCAGGTAGTGCATTTCGGATAGTTGACAAACAGCATGATGAAGCCTCCTTCTTGATACAATTCAGGCATCCTATTATATCGTTTCTATTATACCACAATAAGATGCCTTTGAAAATAACGAAATATTTACTTTTTTTCGGGAATTGTCGTTTTTGGTCATTTTTCTGCCTATCCGGTCAGGGATCGTCTTTTTTTTCACGGTCTTTTCGTCTCTGGCGTATCCGGCCGGCATGGTAGGCGTAGATCACGGCTAATGCACAGACGATCAGCAATCCTCCGAAGAACAGGAAAAAGGTTTTGTCCATGCGAAAAGAATTGTCATTGTCGTGAATATAGTATATCTGGTCCTGGCGGTACGAAACCACCTCGGATGTGGTAAGCTGACTGCTTTCCGGAGTGCTTTTCGGGTGAGTGACGCGTGAAGTCTGTGTCCGGGTGCCGGATGCTTTCTTTGAGGTTTCAGCGGTTCTGGAAGCTGCGGATACCATTGACGAGGATGACGATTTTTTTGAGCTGTGACTTTCCTGTTCGACAAGCTCATGGCTATTCCCTGTCAGATTGATGGTACAGACGGGAAGTTGGTCGGCGAAGAGCTGTTCGGCGTTCGGGTCGATGACCTTGCACGTTTCAAGAGAGAAACGGTAGGATGCCGCACCGTTCCCGATCGGTGAAAAATGCAGTTTTACCGACTGATGCGACGGATTTTCGGCAGCGTTGGAGATGACAAAGCGTACCTGTCCGTCAACATCGGAATAATGAAAAAAATCGCAGTTGTTTTTGTTTTCCAGTCTGACAGATTTCAGCGCCAGATGCTCACGATCGTAAGGAAGGACCGCCTGTACGGCTCCAATACCGTCCGGATCGTCAAAATCCACATAGAGATCAAAGGCTTTATCGGATGCGGCTTTCTCGTCTGCCGTGATATCAATCGTCAATCCATTGACAACCGCGGCGGGAACCGCTGCCACGATCAGACAGATCAACAGGAAGGACAGAAATGCCCGTTTGATGTTCATGTCTATGCCCTCAGCATTCATTCGTATTACCCCTATTATATCTTTCCTTCCACCCCTTTGTCAACCTCAGCGGTACAGCGGCGCAGAGCCTGCGCACCCGTGTCACGCTGTGTAGTCACGCTGATATTCTTTACGGGCGCCTGCGTTCACATCCGGCACGGCACAGCAGGGCTGTGATTCTTCTACGACCGCCGCCACGCCCCTTGACGGGGCGCTTGTCGGCTGGTTTATCAGAGCTTTCAATTTTCGTTTTCTATGATATTACCCGTGCCTGATTTTTTGCAGTTGTAGATGAGAAACTACTTTCAAATATTGAAGGTCAATCTTTTTTCTTGGGATCGCCATCCTGTCGTGTATATGATCGCAGCGGAATATGCTTGTACTCATTCTGGATGATGAAAGAAAAAAATGTCTCGATAAATATGTCAGCTCAGATAATACTATCTCTCCTCTTTTGAAAGTCCAAAGAGAAAAATACTCACGCCACTACTCCCACTCAGCGGTTTTAGGAAGGGGGGCTGGGGGATACCCCTTCTTCCGCCGGAAAAGGGTTTCCCCAGAAAAACTGCCCCGGTTTGACAATCCCCCTACATCAGAAGGCAGAAATGAGGCCGTATTTCAGCTTGATACGTTCCAGCTTGACGAGGAAGGCTTCTGCACCGATAAACAGGAAAACTGCGGTGGAGACTGCGTGAACGGTGTCAATCGGAAGTCCGAAGCCATAGACCGCCAGGAGTGACGAGGGTGTGACGGCGCTTCGTGACAGGATCAGAGTGGCAGGATTCATAATACCGCCGTAGATCAGATAGCAGGCAAGGAAGCCGAAAAGCGACAGGGTGATCCGGTTGACGGGGATCATTCTGTGACGGAACAGTTCTCCTGCGAGAAAGCCGATGAGTCCCATGGCGAGCATCTGCCAGGGGGTCCAGATTCCCTGGCCGAAAAAGATGTTGGAGGCAAGCATGGATACCGAACCGATCAAAAATCCGGCTTCTCCTCCCAATGCTGCGGCGGAGATGATAACCAGTGCTGTAACGGGTTTAAAAGCCGGCAGCATATAAAAAACGGCCCGTCCTGCTACGCATAATGCGCACAGCGCGGCGAGTATGACCAGTTCACGCGCCTGGACATTGCGCTTTTCAAACAGGATAAAGAACGGCACCGAGCTTTCGAGCATGACAAGCAGTGAGATAAACAGGTATTTCGAGTCATCCAGCAGATAGACGCCTGCTATGACCGTTGCCGGAACGATTACCAGCACGATCAGCAGTGTAAGCATGGAGCGCCTGAAGGAGCGCTGACATCGGACAATGGGAATCTTCCGGCTGCCTTTTCCTACGCTGAGCATCAACACGGCTGCCGACAGCAGCAGGAGTGGATAAGACAGAAACGGGCGATCCGCTAAAAACGGGAGCGGCAGAATGTTTGCCGTACTGAACAGCGACACAAGGAAAACAATGAGTGACAGAATGGATAATCCGATCTGTAGTAAGCCTTTCCGGGAGGCTTTTGTTTTACGGGACGGTGTCAGAATGATTCCCGGTGGGATCTTCGGTGCGGGGGGACGAAAATCTTTCTCCGGCTTGAGGGAAAAGGCTTCCAGTACATCCTCCACGGTGACGGTGTTTTCCATCAGACCGTGTGTCAGTCGGCACACGGAGGTGGTGTAGATCCCGTTGGTTGAAAAAAAACGCTTCGGATGATCGTCACTGACGATCTTACCATGAAAAAGCATAACACACCTGTCCGCATGAGAGGCACAAAACTCCAGGTCATGGCTCACCGATACGACTGCCGTTCCTGACTGACAAAGTGTCCGGATGATTTTTGACAGCTCTTGCTTAAAGGCGGTGTCCAGGTTTTTCGTGGGTTCGTCCAGCAGCAGAATCTCCGGGTCTGTCAGCAGCAGTTTTGCAAGAGCCGCCCGCTGCTGTTCACCTCCCGACAGATCATAAGGGTGCCGGGGGAGCAGTTCGTGTAAACGGCACAGATCAATTACCGAATGAAGACGTGTTTCCTGCTCTTCTGCCGTGCGGCGGTCATCTGTCAGCATTTCCCACAGCTCATCCTCCACCGTCTGTCTGACAAACAGCGTCTGCGGGTCCTGCGGCAGCATGGCGATTCTCGGTGCGGGAGTGTGTTTCCCGCCGACCTGCAGTTTTCCGCGGTAGCAGGACAGACAGCCTGACAGGATCGACAGTAGGGTGGTTTTGCCGGTGCCGTTGCCGCCCAGGATCGTGAGAAACTCTCCGCGGTACACGGACAGGGACAGTCCTTTCAGGATATCCTCCCCGTTTTTTTCATAGCGGAACCATAGCTGTTGCGCTTGCAGACAGGGCTTTTGCGTATGCTTCGGCTCCGGCGGAAGCGGGACATTTCCGGACGGATGAGATGACAGGTAGGATTCCAGCCACCCTCTTCCCTCTGCTACCGACAGCGGCGGCTTACTGCCCTGATCCAGCCACTCATAGAGCCTTGCGGGAGACGGCAGAGATAAGAAAACGGGGTTGTTTGTCTGAAAAAGCATTTTAGAAAGCGCCTGCGGAGTACCGTCCGCTGCAATGCGTCCTTGGGACAGCACCATGATCCTGCTGCTGACGGAACAGACCGTCTCCAGGTCATGGCTGCTCATAATAATGGTCGTGCCAAGCTCCGTGTTGATCTTTTTGAGCATCGTAACAAACTTCTCAGAAGCGATGGGATCAAGCTGTGCCAGAGGTTCATCCAGTATCAGGACGGACGGCCGCATGATTAGGACGGCGGCAAGATTCAGCAGCTGCTTTTCGCCGCCGGATAATTCCTCTACCGGCTTTTCAAACCATGCCTCTATTCCGAAGAACGAAGCCAGCTCCGCAGTACGCCGTTGGATTTCCGCACTTTTGACACCCAGGTTTTCCAGGCCGAAGGAAAGCTCGTGCCAGACCTTATCGGTGATGGACTGGTTATCCGGTGAGGACAGCACAAATCCGATCCTGGCACTTTGTTCCTTAAGATCGGATTCATGCAGGGGTTTTCCTTCAAAACAAACGGAGCCGCTCTGGATACCGTGGGGCTGCAGGGCAGTTTTGAGCTGCCGCAGAAGCGTGCTTTTTCCGCTGCCGGAAAGACCGCAGACGGTAAGGAACTCTCCCTGCTGTACCGTAAAGGAGAGCTCGTGCAGGCTGTCCTTGTCCGCATCGGGATAGCGGAAGCTCAGTTCCTTGATCTGATAACATTCCATTTTCTTACCTCCTTTCTGTCAAGGTAGAGCGGCAGCAGGCAGAGAAGTGCATAAAGGCTGTATGAAAGCCATTGCAGCGCACCGTTTTCGGGGATTTCAAATGACGGGAAATAATCACACGACAGTCCGTCGCTAAGGCCGGCGGCAATCAGCACGGTGCAGATCAGCACCAGGACCACGGTTGTCAGGGCGTCACGCTTATCAAAACGGAACAGCGAAAATGAGGTGCGGTGCGGCAGACCGTAGCCTCTGCTTTTCAGGGAATCGGCGGTATCAATTGCATTTTCCAGCACCCATTGCAGCAGGACGGAAACGATCCGCACGGCATTGCGGGTACGTTTCCAGAGATTGCCCTGGTTGAGGTCACGGCCGATTCCGTGCTGTGCCATGCGGATTTTACGGAACTGCGCGGTCAGCTTGGGGATAAAGCGCAGGATCATGGAGAGGAGCAGACCCATTTTTGAAGATACTCTGCTGAACAGGTAGATCACCCTGTCGGACGAGAGGTTATACTGCAGGCAGATACACCACAGCAGGATTGACGAGAACATGACACCTGCAGCCAGACCGAAAAAAAGGGATTCCAAGGTGAGGGGGTTGCCGTCGGGAAAATAGGCCAGGATGGTGATGCCGGCGTGGTTGAACAGCGGATTGCACAGGGCAATAAAGACGGACATGGGAAGCAGGAACCGGAACATGACGGACAGTATTTTTCGGCGTCCCAGGTAGAGCGCATAGCATACCGAAGTCAGAAAGGATGTCCCGATACAGACAGGATGCATGATGCACATGGTAAACAGCAGTACCGCCGAGAAATACAGGAACTGCACAAGGGGATGATATTGTGAAAAGGCGTTTTTCATGTCTGTCGCTCCTTGATGAGGGCTTCGGCGTCATGTCCTAAGTTACAGGAGTAGATCCATTCAATGCGGTCACCGTCGTGAAGCCGGCAGTCGGAGCAGCCCACGCCGGGCAGCTCCTGATTGACGGCGTAAACCCAGCCTGAACCGCTGCCGCAGTCAAATTCATACAGATTATAGATTCCTTCAATGTAGGCTGTCTGATATACCGGCGTCATGGTGAACTCGAAGGGGATCCCCTTTTCACGGCAGATTCGTTTGGTGACATCAAAGACGCTCTCCCCTTCTTCAAATACCGTTTCGGTGCTGTCCAGGATGATACCGTCTGATGAAACAAGCTGCCGTTTGTTTT
>ONEU01000149.1 GCA_900316925.1 uncultured Eubacteriales bacterium | reverse complement strand
TCGCTTACGCTCACTCTGTTTGTGGTAAGGCGAAACTTCTATGTCGCTAACATCCGGCACGGCACAGCAGGGCTGTGTATTTTCTACGTCCGCCGCCACGCCCCTTGACGGGGCGCTTAACGGCTATTCTTTCAGAATTTGAATGTCTCGTTTTCTATCGTTTGTACCCGTGCCTGCTTCCTTCTATTGGAATCCCCGCAAAGTGCGGGGATTTGGTCGGATAGCACGGTTGGTTGCTTACAGACACTTGGATTTGGTCGGATAGCAGGAAGAAAACTTGCAACCGCGGGGAGTGTAGCTGTAGGTTTATTCTAAAGTAGTGCGCTGGCGCGCGGAAACGCGTATCGGGAGCGCAGGCTCTGCGCCGCGTTTCGGGAGCGCAGGCTCTGCGCCGCCGCAGGGGGGATCAGCCGTTGACGATCTCGTCGTAGGCGTGTTTGAGGGCAAATACCTTGGCGGCTACCTTGTCGAACTGGTCAGGGGTAAGGGACTGCGCACCGTCGGAAAGGGCGTGCTTCGGGTCGTTGTGCACTTCGATCATCAGACCGTCCGCACCGGCCGCTACTGCCGCAAGAGACATCTGCTCCACCAGCCATGCCTTGCCGGTGGCGTGACTCGGGTCAACAATGACCGGCAGGTGGGAAAGCTTCTTAATGATCGGCACCGCAGAAAGGTCAAGGGTGTTTCTGGTGGCAGTCTCGTAGGTGCGGATGCCCCGCTCACAAAGGATGACCTGATCGTTGCCGCCCGCCATGATGTACTCGGCACTCATAATCCACTCCTCTATCGTGCTGGACAGACCTCTCTTGAGCAGGATCGGCTTGCGGATCTTCCCCAGCTCCTTGAGCAGTTCAAAGTTCTGCATATTTCTGGCGCCCACCTGGATGATGTCTACACTCTCAAACATATCAATATGGGAGGTGCGCATGATCTCCGTCACGATCGGCAGTCCTGTCACCTTTCTGGCTCCCTTGAGCAGGTCAAGTCCCTCGGCCTTGAGCCCCTGGAAGGAATAGGGAGAGGTTCTCGGCTTGAACGCACCGCCCCTGAGGAAGGTCGCACCGGCAGCCTTCACACGCTCGGCAACATAATTGATCTGATCCTCGTTCTCCACCGAACACGGACCTGCCATGATACACAGACTGCCGTCGCCGATCTTCTGACCGGTGGGCAGTTCGATCACGGTGTTGTCGGGATGGAACTTGCGGTTGGCCTTCTTATACGGCTCCTGCACCCGCTTCACGCTCTCCACGACCTCCTGGGCATTCACCCAGTCCTCGTCGATCTGAGTGGTGTCGCCGATCAGTCCCAGAACCGTTGCCTCCACGCCCTGCCAGCTATTGACCGTGACATGGTACTTTTCCTCCAGAACCGACCGGAAGTGCATAAGCTGTTCCTTGCTGGCATCCCTTTTAATGACGATAATCATAATCATAACCTCCTGTTATTCCGGGCAATAAAAAAACGGAACCCCTGCGGATTCCGTTTCACACCCAATTGTAAACCGTTAATTTTTGCTTCTGAACGAACGGCGGCTGTCAGGTACTGTGGGAAGATACGCAGGACGAATGATTTTTCCATGCAAAGTAAAAGCATGAAAATGAATAAAAGTATTCAAAAAATCGTGCGTCCAATACCTTCATACCGGCAGTCCTTTCTTCAAAAGTCTGTTTCTATGATATTCCTTGTCCGGGCATTTGTCAAGAGTATTTTTCCGATTTGGAAAAATTATTGCAATTCCACCGCCATTTTCTTGCATATTGCATAGAAAAGCAGTCGGTTTTGCACCGTCTCCGGCTCACAGCTCCGCCATGATGGCCATACACACCTGCATGGGTGAGTCGTCGGCATTCACAACCAGTTCTGCCGCCGCATGATACAGCGGCAGCCGCTTGTCATACAGCTCCCGGATGACCTGCTCCTTGTCAGGCCGTGCCAGCAGCGGACGGGTGGTATCATACTGCAGCCGTTTCGCCGCTACCTCCACAGGGATATCCAGCAATACAATCAGACAGCTCCTGCGGAACACCTCCACATTCTCCGGGAAGGTCAGCGTACCTCCTCCGGCTGCGATCACCAGTCCCTTCTTGCCTGCAAGCTCCTGTACCGCCTCCCGCTCCTTCATGCGGAAGTAATCCTCGCCGCTGTCGGCAAAGATCTGGTTAACGGTCTTGTTTTCTTTCTTTTCGATATATGCGTCCAGATCGACAAACGACATACCCGTCTTCCTGGCGAGCAGACTGCCGATGGTGCTCTTGCCGCAGCCCATGAAGCCGCACAGCACAATACTCCTTCTTGCCATTTTTCTTCCTCCGATCTCTCAGAACCTCTTGGTCATTTCTGCGGCGCTGTCCTCGATCAACTGGTCGATATCCTCCGTGCGGTACACGGTTCCGTCCCAGATCTCATGCGCCACCGCCGCCTGCCATACCAGCATTGCCATACCGCCTACTGCCTTTGCACCGTTGGCCTTTGCCTTCTGTATGAGTCTTGTCTCCAGCGGGTTGTACACCGCGTCAAACACATTCGGGCACTTGCCGATCACCTTGTCCGATACCGGCACGGCCTCCACCCGCGGATACATTCCCACCGGCGTGGCGTTCACCAGCAGCTCCGGCTGACGTACCGGCTCGTCCAGTTCACTGATCAGGCAGGTGCTCACCTTCGTCCCGGCGATCTTCTTCCGTACCTCCTCTGCCAGTCCGTCTCTCACCGCCGTGTCTTCAGGACGGGCGGCAATCGTGATGTCACAGCCTGCCAGCGCCGCTTCATAGACAAACGTCCTCGCTACTCCTCCGCAGCCCACGATCACCACATTTCCGGCAAAGGGGATCCCCCCGCCTGCCAGCGCTTTCAGAAATCCGTCGGGATCGGTGGTGAAGCCCTCCCTCACGCTGCCGTTGCGCACGGTATTCACCGAACCGTACAGCTCCGCCTTCTTGTCCAGACGGTCAAGGTACGGAATGATTGCCTGTTTGTTCGGGATGGTAATATTATAACCGCACAGCTCGTTGAGATTCCTGATTTTCACAGGCAGCTCATCCGGCGCCACATCCAGCACCGTATAGCGTCCCTCTTCGCCCGCCAGTGCGAACAGTCTTTCGTGGATAAACGGCGACATGGTATGGCCGATCGGGTGGCCGATCACCGCAAACATTCTTTCTGACATGAATTGCTCCCCCTTTTTGTTTATGCAAAAACGACAAAAAATCGAAAAATAAAAAAATTTTTATAAATCATAGAGAAAAATGCAAATTTCGTATTGACAAAGCCCCCAAGAACTAATAAGATTTGTGTATAGGGAATTGTGTCTCGGCAGCAGCAGATCTCTCTGATCTCTATTGTAGCACAAACCGGTACGCTTGTCTACAATGCAGATTGCCGCACAGTTTTTCACGATAACATTTTTAGGAGGAGTTACCAATGGTACTTGAAAAGGTAAAAGCAATTCTTAGCGAGCAGTTCGGCGTGGAAGAGGAAAAGATCACTCCCGAGACTTCCATCATTGACGATCTTGATGCAGACTCCCTGGACGTTGTGGATCTGCTGATGAGCATTGAGGACGAGTTCGAGGTAGAGATTCCCGACGCTGAGATCGAGAACATCAAAACCGTTGACAATCTCGTGAAGTACATCGAGAACCATCAGTAATCAAAGCTGCGGCTGCTTTCACCGGCAGCCGTTATTTTTTTACTCCTGGCTATTGAAAAAACTCTTTTGAGATACTATAATAGGTATCATGCATCCGGTCACATCGACAGATCAGCCGTCTGCGGCAGGAAAGCCCGTCAGACGCAGCAGGAAGGAAAGAGAAATTATGGCACAACAGAAGAAAATGGTAGAAGCCATCACCTCCAGGGATGTGGATTTTGCCAAATGGTATACCGATATCGTCAAGAAAGCAGAGCTTGCCGACTACTCCGGCATCAAGGGCTGCATGGTCATCCGTCCCTACGGTTATGCAATCTGGGAGAATATGCAGCAGGACATGGACAGACGCTTCAAGAAAACCGGACATGAGAATGTCTATATGCCCATGTTCATCCCCGAAAGCCTGCTCCAGCGGGAGAAGGATCATGTAGAGGGCTTTGCTCCCGAATGTGCATGGGTCACCACAGGCGGCAGCGAGAAGCTCACCGAGCGTCTTGCCATCCGTCCCACCTCCGAGACCCTGTTCTGTGAGCACTACGCCAAGGTCATCAACTCTTACCGTGATCTCCCCAAGCTCTACAACCAGTGGTGCTCCGTGGTACGCTGGGAGAAGACCACCCGTCCGTTTTTAAGGACATCCGAGTTCCTCTGGCAGGAGGGACACACCATGCACGAGACCGCCGAGGAAGCCCGTGAGGAGACCATGCGGATGCTGCAGGTGTATATTGATTTTTATAAGGAGACACTGGCCATTCCCGCCGTTACCGGCAGAAAGACCGAGAAAGAGAAGTTTGCCGGAGCCGAAGACACCTACACCATCGAGCCGATGATGCACAACGGTGTTGCCCTCCAGGGCGGCACCTCGCATTATTTTGGCGACGGCTTTGCACGCAGCTTCAACATCGCCTTTACCGGCCGTGACAACACGCTGCAGTATCCGTTCCAGACCTCCTGGGGCACCTCCACGAGAATGATCGGTGCGATCATCATGGTACACGGAGACGACGACGGTCTGGTACTGCCCCCGAAAATTGCTCCCATCCAGGCTGCGATCATTCCGATTGCCCAGAAGAAGGAGGGTGTACTGGAGAAAGCCGCCGAGCTGAAAGCCCGTCTGCTGGATCAGGACATCCGCGTGAAGCTCGACGACAGCGACAAGGCACCCGGCTGGAAATTCAGCCAGTACGAGATGCTGGGCGTACCTGTCAGAATCGAGATCGGCCCGAAGGACATTGAAAACAACCAGTGCGTACTGGTACGCCGTGACAACAGGGAGAAGGTCATTGTTTCTCTTGATAAAGTGGAGGAAGCCGTGAAGCAGGCGCTGAAGGATGTACATGACGGTATGTACGAAGCCGCCCTGCAGAACCTGAAGGAAAAGACCTTTGAAGCACGCACCCACGAAGAGTTCCTGGACATTGCCGCCAACAAGCCCGGCTTTATCAAAGCCATGTGGTGCGGTGATTCCGCCTGTGAGGACCGGCTCAAGGACGAGACCGGCGGTGTCAAATCCCGCTGCATCCCCTTTGTTGAGGATCATCTCAGCGACGTCTGTGTCTGCTGCGGCAAACCCGCCCAGCACATGGTCTACTGGGGGCGCCAGTATTAACACATCGCCGCGGCGCAGAGGCGCAGAGCCTGCGCTCCCGTGTCACGCTCTCGTTCGCTGACGCTCACTCTGTTCGTCTATGACGAAACTTTTGTGTCGCTCACATCCGGCACGGCACAGCAGGGCTGTGTATTTTCTACGACCGCCGACACGCCCCTTGACGGGGCGCTT
>ONEU01000093.1 GCA_900316925.1 uncultured Eubacteriales bacterium | reverse complement strand
GAAAACCTTTTTCTGGCGAAAAAAAGGTTTTCCCCGGACCCCTTTCCAAAATTCGCTGCGGAATAAGCCTTGCAGCAATCGGTAAACACTCACTTCCTCGTCTGCAACTGCAATGCAGTAGGCACGGGTGCGCAGGCTCTGCGCCGAACGACAGCGTGACAACACAGCGGCGGGGCGCCGCCGGCGCTTGACAATGGGTAGGGGATAGGGTAAAATGGTAGTATCTGAAAATGTTTGTGTTTGTAAAATACTTGGAAATAATAGAGTGAGAAGGTATGGTATGAGTACGTATCTGAGAAGAACATGGGCAGAGGTCGATGTGGATGCCGTAAAGCACAATTATCAGGTCATCCGTGAAAAGGTTGCTTCCGATACACAGATCATGTGCGTGATCAAGGCGGACGCTTACGGCCATGGAGCCGTATTCCTGGCAAAACTGTATGAAAAGCTGGGAGCTGACCGCTTTGCCGTTTCAAATATTGAGGAAGCCATGCAGCTGCGGGAAAACGGCATTGAACGGCCGGTGCTTATCCTCGGCTTTACGCCGGCAAGCATGGCAAAGGAACTGGCGGATCATCAGATCAGTCAGGCAGTATTCTCCGAAGCATACGCCAGAGAACTGTCCGATGAAGCCGTCAAACAAAACGTAAAAGTCAGAATGCATATTAAAGTTGATACGGGTATGAGCCGGATCGGCTTTATGTACCAGAATAAGGAGCGTGACAGCGACTCCATCCGGCAGATTCAGAATGCCTGCATGATGCCCGGACTCATCAGCGAGGGGATCTTCACCCACTTTGCCGTCTCGGATGAGGGCAGTGAGGGCAGACAGGCTACTCTCCATCAGCTTGACTGCTTTACGGATGCGGTTAACCGCTGTAAGGAAAACGGCTGCCGCTTTGAGATCGTGCATTGTGCCAACAGCGGCGCCATCATCGACTATCCCCAGGCACATTTTGACTGCGTGCGTGCAGGTATCATCCTGTACGGACTCGCTCCCTCACAAAAGCTGGCGGACAGACTGGATCTCCGCCCGGCTATGCAGATCAAGAGCGTGGTCGCACAGGTCAAGACCATTGAGCCGGATACTCCCGTGAGCTACGGCGGCACCTTTGTCTCGGACAGACCGCTGAAACTCGCTACGGTGCCCATCGGTTATGCGGACGGCTATTCCCGAAGCCTGAGCAACCGCGCCTATATGACCATCAAGGGAAAGAAAGCAAATGTTTTGGGCAGAGTCTGTATGGACCAGCTCATGCTGGACGTCACCGACATTGACGACGTGCAGGAGGGCGATGAAGTAACCGTCATCGGCAGCGGCAAGGATGAATCCCTGTCGTTTGACGATATGGCACAGATGACGGGAACCATCAACTATGAGCTCGTCTGCCTGGTCGGCAAGCGTGTTCCCCGCGTCTATCTCCGCCACGGCAAGAATGTTGGCATTATGGACAGTATCCGTCCTGCCAATGAGGAATGATGAGAGGATGAATGCAGAATGAAGCTGCTGGTAATCGACGGTAACAGTATTCTCAACCGTGCCTTTTTCGGCATCAAGCTGCTGACCACCAAGGACGGTCAGTATACCAACGCGATCTACGGTTTTATGAACACCCTGTATAAGCTCAGAGAAGAGGTCTGTCCGGATGCGGCGGCGGTGGCGTTTGACCTGAAGGCACCAACCTTCCGCCATCAGGCGTACAGCGGCTATAAAGCCAACCGCAAGGGAATGCCTGCGGAACTGGCGGCACAGCTGGAGCCTCTCAAAGAGCTGCTGACAGCAATGGGCTACCCGATTGTCACCTGCAAGGGCTTTGAGGCGGATGATATCCTCGGCACCCTTGCCCGTCAGTGCACCGACAGCGGCTGTGAATGTGTTCTCGCCACCGGCGACCGTGACAGCTTCCAGCTGGTGTCAGATACCGTGTCCGTCAGAATGGCAACCACCAAATTCGGCAAACCTGAGGTTACTCTTTACGATAAACAAAAAATCCGGGAGGTCTACGGCGTCTCCCCCGAACAGCTCATTGATATCAAGGCGATTCAGGGCGACACCTCCGACTGTATCCCCGGTGTGGCCGGTATCGGCGAGAAAGGCGCCGCCGAACTGGTCATCAATTTCCACGATCTTGACAGCATCTATGAGAACCTGGATTCCGACAAGATCAAACCCGCCATGCGCAAGAAGCTGGAAGCCGGCAAGGATAGTGCCTATATGAGCCGGATGCTCGGTACCATCCGCACCGACGCCCCCATTGACACCGAACTGTCCCACTATCTGCTCAAGGAGCTTACAAAGGAGGAACGGTCAGCCGCCGCCAGACTCATGGCACGGCTGGAGCTGTTCTCATTGATCAGGAAATTCGGCTTCGACGGAGAGGCTGCAGCAGCGGCTCCTGCTGTCACGGCGGAGACCCGTCAGAAGCTTCCCACCCTCGGCTACTCCGACAGCACCGAACCGCTGTCGCTTCTGGAACAGCTCCGGAATAAGACGGTTGATCTGCTTGCCGAGACGGACAAGGAAGAGATCACCGGCATGGAGCTGTCCGACGGCAAGACCGTCTACGCCTTTAATGCCTTCACCCCCGGTTTCCGGGAGTTTGTGAAGCTCTTTTTTGAGGACGAGACGATCCGCAAGCGCACCAACGACTGCAAACCGATCTTCGCCGTACTGGAAAAGGCGGGGATTGCCTGCAAAGGGCTGGTGTTTGATACGGGACTGGCAGCATATCTGCGTGACCCCAACTCATCCGATTATTCCATCAGCCGCCTGGTGCAGGAGTACGAGGTCACCCCCAATCCCTGCACACACGAAAGTGCTGCAGCCGCCCTCACCCCGCTTGCAGATCGGCTGGAGCAGGAGCTTTCGGAGCGTCAGCAGACACAGCTGCTGCTGGATATCGAGATTCCCCTTGCACAGGTCCTGGCTTCTATGGAAAATATCGGCTTTATGGCGGATAAAGAAGGCATCGTCCGCTACGGCAAGGAGCTTGAAAAGGACATTGACCGTCTGCAGGCAAGCATCTACGCCCATGTGGGAACGGAGTTCAACATCAACTCTCCCAAGCAGCTGGCAGCCGCCTTGTTCGAGACCCTCGGACTGCCTGCCAAGAAAAAAACAAAGAGCGGTTATTCCACCAATGCCGAGGTACTCGAAGAGCTGCGCTCCTATCATCCGGTAATTGACGAAATTCTCGAGTACCGTACCCTTTCAAAGCTGAAATCCACCTACTGCGACGGTCTGGTCAAGGTGATCGGTCCGGACGGGAGGATTCATTCGAGCTTCAACCAGAAGGAGACGCGCACCGGCAGGATCAGCTCCACCGAACCGAATTTACAGAATATTCCGGTAAAAACGGAGCGCGGCCGTGAGATGCGCCGCTTCTTCCGTGCGAAGGACGGCTGTGTACTGGTAGACGCCGACTATTCACAGATCGAGCTGCGGGTACTGGCGCATATTGCCAATGACCGGAATATGCTGGAGGCCTTCCGTGAGAATAAGGATATCCACACCTCAACGGCAGCCAAGGTGTTCGATCTCCCCGAAGAGATGGTCACACCCGCGCTGAGGAGCCGTGCCAAAGCGGTCAACTTCGGCATTGTCTATGGCATCGGCGCTTTCTCTCTCTCCAAGGATATCAACGTGAGTGTGAAAGAGGCGGACAGCTATATCAAGAGCTATCTCTCCCTCTATTCGGGTATCGACAGCTATATGAAAACCATCGTGGAGCAGGCAAAACGTGACGGCTATGTCACGACCATGTTCGGCAGACGGCGCTATCTGCCGGAGCTTGCCTCCTCCAACCGCAATATCCGTGCCTTCGGAGAACGGGTGGCACGCAATATGCCCATCCAGGGCACAGCGGCAGATATCATCAAGATCGCCATGATCCGGGTATTCGACCGCCTGAAACAGGAAAACATGAAAGCAAAGCTGATCCTCCAGGTACACGATGAACTGATCGTGGAGGCGCCGGAGGAGGAAGCCGAAAAAGCAGCGGCTTTGCTGAGCGAAGAAATGCAGAATGCCGTGAAGCTCTCCCTGACCCTGGTGGCGGAGGCAGGCATCGGCAAAACCTGGTATGAAGCAAAGGCCTGATGATGGGAGGTGCAAATATGCTTCATATATTATTTGTCTGTACCGGCAATACCTGCCGCAGCCCGATGGCAAAAGCAATCTATGAAGTGAAATCCCGCAGATACGGCATCAACAGTATTTTCAGCAGTGCAGCTCTTGGTTTTTGTGACGGCCAGAAGGTATCACCCAATGCGGTAGTCGTCTGCAACGAGATCGGCATTGATATCAGTAACCATAAGCCCCGCATTATCCGGGAGCGCGATATCAACATCACCGATATTTATGTGGTGATGACCACGAGCCACGCACAGACCCTCATGGATATCGGCGTCCCAAAGGAGAAGATCTATCTGCTGGGAGGTGGGATCCCCGATCCTTACGGCTCCGACCTCATCACCTACCGCCGCTGCCGCAAGATCATTGAAGATGCCATTGACCAATTCTGCCAGCTGCTGTTGAAGAAACTGGACAGCGGCTCCATACAGGTGAGTGATAATGATAAACCTTACATTAGTGCAAATGGAACATGAACACCTCGCCGCCATAGCCGAGCTGGAGCAGATATGCTTCACACAGCCCTGGTCCTACAAAAGCCTGGAGGAAGAGCTGAGCAACGATACCGCTCATTTCTTTGTAGCGCTGGCGGAGGGCGAGGTTGCCGGTTATATCGGCGTGTTTGTGGTATGTGAAAGCTGCTTTGTGACCAATGTAGCAGTTTTTCCGCAATACCGTCGGCAAGGCGTGGGCAGGGCACTGCTGAAAATTGCCATCCTCACCGCCGATGCCATGGGAACAGACTTCATCTCCCTGGAGGTCAGGAAATCCAACTATCCCGCCATTGCCCTGTATGAATCCCTGGGCTTTGAAGAGATGGGACTGCGGAAAAATTTCTACCGTCATCCCACCGAGGATGCACTGATAATGACAAAGCTATTTCAAAGGAAGGACTGACGTTTCAGACTATGAAGATATTAGCGATCGAAAGCTCCTGCGACGAGACAGCCGCTGCCGTGGTAGAGGACGGAAGAGTGATCGTCTCCTCCGTGATTGCCTCACAGGTGGAGGAGCACAAGCTGTATGGCGGTGTCGTACCGGAAATTGCATCCCGGCGGCACTGTGAAGCCATCAACGGCGTTGTCAGACAGGCGCTGGAGGAAGCATCCCTCACCCTGTCGGAACTGGATGCCCTGGGAGTCACCTATGCCCCCGGGCTGATCGGCGCATTGCTGGTGGGAGTGAACTTTGCAAAGGGGCTGTCCCTGTCCACCGGACTGCCGCTGGTACCGGTGCATCATCTGAGAGGACATATCGCCGCCAACTACCTGGCGCATCCCGATCTGAAACCGCCGTTTTTATGCCTGGTGGTCTCCGGCGGTCACAGCCATATCGTGGAAGTGACCGATTACACGCAGATGAAGGTCATCGGCAAGACCCGTGACGACGCAGCCGGCGAGGCCTTTGATAAAGCCGCCAGAACCATGGGAATGCCGTATCCGGGAGGAATCCATCTGGATAAGCTCGCCGAGGAGGGAAATCCGGATGCCTTTACCCTGCCCCGTCCGAAGGTAGAGGGTGCCCCCTACGACCTGAGCTTCTCCGGATTGAAAACGGCGGTCATCAACCTCATCCACAATGCATCCCAGAAGGGTGTGGAGCTTCCGGTTGCCGACCTGTCCGCCTCCTTCCGCAAGGCAGTGGTAGAAAGTCTGTTGGAGCGCTTTCTGAAAGCAGCGGAAGACCTGCACTACCATACGCTGGTACTGGCAGGAGGGGTATCCGCCAACGCTCTGCTGCGCCGTAGAACCGCCGAAGAATGTCAGAAACGCGGTTGGGAGATTTATTATCCGCCCCTTGCCCTGTGCGGCGACAATGCCGCCATGATCGGCTCACAGGCGTACTATGAATACGCCGCCGGCAATCTTGCGACGACTGCGCTGAACGCCAGAGCCACCATGACCATTGATTTCTGAACAGCACAAAGCCGGAGCAGCTCTGTAAAAGAGTCCTGCTCCGGCTTTTCCGTCAATCACTTCAAATCGAAGGACAGGCAGTCGGTACAATGATCGGTGGAGGGGCTGCTCTCATGGGTGCCGATGAGCACCTTGTCAAGGGAACAGTAATTGCAGTCGCTGCAATGATAACGGCACTGGTCAACCGTACACTGGATACTGGTATTGAACTTTTCCATAGCGAACTCCTTCTCAAAAGCTGATGTTTTGCCGCTGATGCGGTATGTATAGTATTGCCTGAAAAAGAGCGGATATACGAATATCAAATAAACAAAAAAACCGAAACCCCAAAGCATTTCGCTCTCTGACTCCCCCGAAAGCGTTGCGGGGGTTTCCACATTTGGCAACAGTATTACAAAACTCCTGCACCCACCGGATGCAGGAGCTTTTTTTTTAAAGATACGCCCGGATATCACTGACAGAACCGACATACACCGCCTGGGGACAGTGAACCGCCATTTCCTCCCGGGTGCCGTAGCCATACAGACAGCCGATAAAATCCATCCCCACAGCGGCGGCTCCCTCGGCATCGTATTTCGTATCACCGAGCATCACCGCATTGCCGGGATCGGCCTGCAGGTGCTCCAGCGTATAGCGGATGACCTTTTCCTTGGTACGGCGCTCCGTACCGGAAGTCGCACCGCCGACAAAATCAAAATACTGCCCGAGTCCCAGCATCTCCACGATCCTTAATGCAAACGGCTCATACTTCGTGGTAGCAACACCCAGCTTTATGCCGTCATCCCGGAGTGCTTTCAGCAGCTGCGGAATCCCCGCATAGACCTGCTGCATATAGATGCCCTTTTCCAGAAAATTCCGTTTATAGATGAGCACGCCCTCCTCAGCCTGTTCATGGGTGAACCCGCAGCGCACCAGGCTGTCATACATCGGGGGACCGATAAATGTTCCCAGCGTTTTTTTATCGGGCAGCTCCCTCCCAGTCTCATGGAAGATCTTGCGTACACTGTACAGGATGCCTTCTCCCGATTCACTTAATGTCCCGTCCAGATCGAACAGGGCCGCTTCATATTTTCTCATATTTTCCAATCCTTCTCCGCAGTCTGATTACTTCATGGTCAAAGAGATTCTTCCCTTTTCGGCGTCAATGCTCAGCACCTTCACGTTCACCACATCGCCTACCTTCAGCACCTCTGAGGGATGCTTGATCCGGGTATGGCTGATCTGTGAAATATGCACCAGACCGTCCTGGTGAACGCCGATATCCACAAACGCACCGAAGTCGATCACGTTGCGCACCGTCCCCTTCAGCTCCATTCCGGGCTTCAGGTCCTTGATGTCGAGCACATCGGTCCGTAAAATCGGCGGCGGCAGCTCATCACGGGGGTCACGACCGGGCTTGGTCAGCTCGGTAATCATATCCGACAGGGTGGGAACGCCCGTTCCGATCTCGTCAGCGGCCTTTTGCAGACCGATCTCCTCCACCCTTTTGCGCAGCTCCGAAAGACCTCTTCCGGCAACATCCGAAAGCTGGTACCCGCAAAGTGCCAGCAGCTTTTTGGCGGCATCGTAGGATTCCGGATGAACGGCGGTATTATCCAGAGGATTCCTGCTCTCCGCAACACGCAGGAAACCCGCACACTGCTCAAACGCCTTGGGACCGAGCTTGGAGACCTTCTTCAACTCCGCACGGGAGGTAAAAGCGCCGTTTTCTTCCCGGTAAGCCACGATATTCTTCGACACGGCCGCACTCACACCGGCCACTCTTGCCAGCAAGGAAGGAGACGCAGTGTTGAGGTCGGCGCCAACGGTATTCACGCAGTCCTCCACCACACCGTCAAGGGCTTCACCAAGCCGCTTCTGCGGCATATCATGCTGATATTGTCCCACGCCGATGGCCTTTGGCTCAATTTTCACCAACTCCGCCAGCGGGTCCTGTAACCTTCTGGCGATGGACACCGCGCTGCGCAGCGTCAGATCCAGTTCCGGCATCTCCGCAGCCGCCAGCTTGGAGGCGGAATACACGGAGGCCCCCGCTTCACTGACGATCATATAGGAAACCTTCTCGTCGATCTCACCGATCACCTCGGCCGCGAACATCTCCGTTTCCCTGGTAGCGGTGCCGTTGCCGATGGAAATCACCTGGGCATGGTGGCGCCGGATCATGTCCTTGAGCACCTGCTTCGACTTCTTCACCTGATTCTCGCTGTGGGTAGGATAGATCACCGCCGTATCGAGCACTCTGCCGGTGGGATCCACCACTGCTAACTTACAGCCGGTACGGTAACCGGGGTCAAGGCCGATCACGGTATAGCCCTTTACCGGCGGCTGCATCAGGAGCTGACGCAGATTGAGAGCAAACAGCTTGATAGACTGCTCATCGGCAGCCTCTGTCAGTTCGGAACGGATCTCCCGCTCCACCGACGGGAAGATCAGACGGGAATAGGCGTCGTCACAGGCCTTTTTCACCAGGTCGCTGCAGGCGTTATCGGCGCTGACAGTCAGACGGTAGATGATATTCAGGCATTTTGCCGCCTCAATATCAATTCCCACCTTCAGAAAGCCCTCACGCTCTCCCCTGTCAATAGCCAGTACGCGGTGACCGGGAATTGCCTTGACCGGTTCGCTGTGGTCGTAGTATTTATCATACACACTCTTGGCTTCCGGGTCGGCCGCCCTGGTACGGAGCAGTGCATTCAGACGGATAATATTCTTCAGGCGCTTGCGGATCTCGGCATTATCGGACACCTGCTCGGCAATGATATCCATTGCTCCCTGCAGGGCGTCCTCCACCGTTTCTACGCCCTTTTCGGCATCCACATACTGCTCTGCCGCCTGCTGCGGCTCCTCCTGCCCCTGTGCCACGAGCAGATCGGCCAGTCCCTGCAAGCCCTTCTCCTTGGCAACAGACGCCCTGGTCTTTCTCTTGGGCTTGAACGGACGGTAGATATCCTCGATCTCCGACAGCATCACCGCATTGGCAAGTGCTGCGGTGATCTCATCGGTGAGCAGTCCCAGACCGTCAATCAGACCGGAAACCTCCTCCCGGCGCTTGTCGAGACTGCGCAGATATTCCAGCCTTTCACTGATTTCACGGATGGTCTGGTCATCGAGAGTGCCGTGCAGCTCCTTCCGGTAACGTGCGATAAAGGGAATGGTATTGCCCTCGTCCAGCAGGGTAATGATATTCTGTGCGTATTCTTCTTTGATCGAAAATTCTTTTGACAACTGTTCTGCGTAATTCATGGTAACCTTCCTTTTTCTTGAAATACGGCATCAGGCGCCATGTGGGAACAGGGAGATGATCCACTGCACCGCATAGCAGATACCGATAATAACTGGCTGATGCACCAGGTAGATGAGAAGAGAATGTCTGCCCAGGAAGCCGAAAAAGCCCAGCCGCTTCTTGAACATGAATTTCGGGAATTTTTTCCTGATCCCGATCCTGCCGAGATAGGTACCCACCAGAAACAGGAATATCCACGGAAACAGCGGAAAATAGTCGCTGGAAATGAAATCCTTGTTGGGCAGTCCGAACATGAACAAAAAGGAAGTGGAATACCACGACTCCGGAATCCTGACCGAGAGCAGATAAGGGATGCCGAAGTAACCGTCAACGATCTGGAACGTAATCACAAACAGCACGACATTCAACAGGATCCCCAGCCACGAAGGAACGAGCTTGAGATACTTATTGCTCAGGCCGTACAAGAGCATCCCGCAGGCCAGCATGTGCAGGATACCGAATTGGATGAGGTTCTGTTCACCGATCAGATCCTTGGCAAGAAAGGTCACCAGCGTGACGATCAGCGCAATGAGCGCCAGCTTCACGCCCCGTTCCAGATTGGAATGACTCAGATTACACGCCACCCCCGAAATCAGGATGAACAAGCCCGCAAAAAACGGTTCAGCAGGCACAAAGAAATGATAGAGCCATTGTCCCCAGGAGATATTAAAAATATAGCCCACTGTAAAGAAGGCATGAAAAAACACCATACAGAAGATCGCAAAGCCGCGCAGTTCATCAATCAGATGAATCCGGGGCTTCTGCTTCGGTTCCTTGGATGTGCTTTTGGCTTCCTCCGCCATAAAAGCTCCCCCCCTTGAAATTTTCAGACATTACTTGCTTTTACACTTGATTATGCTATAATATTATATCAGTTATAGGTTTCAGAATCAAGGAGGAAAATGACATGGAGCAAATCAGCATAGGCGCTTCTGCCACAGCGGAGATGACCGTTACCGAAAGCACCACCGCCCAGACAATGGGCAGCGGTTCGCTGGCTGTTCTCGCCACCCCGGCAGTCGTAGCGCTGATGGAGCAGGCCGCCTGCCGGGCAGTGGAAAACGGTCTGGAAGCAGGCATCACGACCGTTGGAACGATGATTAGTATCGAACACCTCAGCGCCACGCCCGTAGGTGCTGTTGTCACCGCCAGAGCCGTCCTCACACAGACCGACGGCCGCAAATACTGCTTCGACGTGGAGGCTTCCGACGGAGCAGGACTGATTGCAAAAGGAAAGCACGAACGTTTCACGGTAAAAGCGGAGCGCTTTATGGAAAAAACAAACAGTAAGATCTGAAGGAGTGTTCAAGATGAGCAGAGCTGAAAAAGCCGCACAACTGAAAAGAAGCTGCAACTGCTGTCAGGCCGTATTGCTGGCCATGGCGGATAAGCTGCCGCTGGACGAAAAAGAACTGCTGGCCATCGGTTCGGGCTTCGGCTCGGGCATGGGCTGTCTGAAAGCCACCTGCGGGGCGCTGTGCGGTGCATCCATTGCCGCCGGAATGCTGAATACCACCGGCCGCCCCACCTCGATGCTCACCCGGCAGATACTGGCGGAATTTGAGCAGCGCTGCGGTGCTACCGTATGCGGTGATCTGAAGGGCGCCGGCACAGGCAAGCCGCTGTGCAGCTGTGAAGACTGCTGCCGCAACGCCGTCCTGGCGCTGGAGAGCGTCATCGGCACATAAGCACCGGCAACCGGTGGAACATCCGCGGATCCATGATTACCGGGAAATATTCTGCCGGAATATTGTACAAATGCACGTTTTATGTTATCATAGTCGATAGCGACCGAACAACAAAGGAGATAGAAGTAAAATGAAATTAGGAATCGTAGGCTTGCCGAACGTAGGCAAGAGCACCCTGTTCAATGCCATCACCAATGCCGGCGCCCAGTCGGCCAACTATCCGTTCTGCACCATTGAGCCGAATGTCGGCGTGGTAGCCGTTCCGGACAAGCGTCTGGACAAGTTGGCAGAGATGTATCAGCCCGAAAAATACACACCCGCCACCATTGAGTTCGTAGACATAGCCGGACTGGTCAAGGGAGCATCGAAGGGTGAAGGACTTGGCAACAAATTCCTTGCCAACATCCGTGAAGTAGATGCGATCGTCCATGTAGTACGCTGCTTTGAAAACGATGATATCGTTCATGTAGAGGGCAGCATAGACCCCCGCCGTGACATAGAGACCATCAATGTAGAGCTGATTCTGTCGGACATTGAGATTCTTGACCGCCGGATCGACAAGACCATGAAGCTGCTCAAGGGCGACAAGAAATACCAGGCGGAGCTTGACTTTTTCAAGCGCATGAAGGAAGCGCTGAATGAAGGAAAGGCAGCGCGTTCGGTAGAATGTACCCCGGAGGAAGCGGAGCTGCTGTCCACGGTATCGCTGCTGACGAACAAGCCCATTATTTATGCAGCCAACCTCAGCGACACCGATTTCCAGAACGGTTCGGCAGACGGCAATCCCTATTTTGCCGCCGTGAAGGAGATTGCCGCCTCGGAGCACGCCGGCGTACTGCCGATCTGCGCAGAGATTGAGGCAGAGATTTCCGGCATGGAGCCTGAAGAGAAGGAGATGTTCCTCTCGGAGATGGGTCTGGAGCAGTCAGGTCTTGACAGACTCATCAATGCCTGCTACGATCTGCTGGGACTGATCTCCTATCTGACCGCTGGCAAACCGGAGGTACGCGCCTGGACGATCACCAAAGGCACGAAAGCACCCCAGGCCGCCGGAAAGATTCACACAGACTTTGAGCGAGGCTTCATCCGTGCCGAGGTAGTGGCCTTTGACGATCTGATGGCCTGCGGCACGATGGCTGCCGCCAAAGAGAAGGGACTTGTCCGTTCCGAGGGCAAAGAATACGTCATGCAGGACGGTGACATCGTCCTTTTCCGTTTCAACGTTTAATCGTCGGCGCAGAGCCTGCGCTCCCTGGTTCACGTTTCCTATCATCCGCCGACACAGCCCTTATAGCTGCTTTCGGCTGTTCTTTCAAAATATACAGGCACAGTCGCTCTGTCCGGGTGACTGTGCCTGTTTTGTCGTTATGCTGATGTTGTTTCTGCGGCTGTTGTGCCGGGAAGGGTCTGCGTACTGTCGGCAGACTTGGATTTTCCGGCCTTGCGGGTCTTCTGGGTGCCGTCCGTGGTACCGTCGGTGGTCTGGTCACTCGTTCCCGAAGGCTTTGCTTTCTTGGCCCTGTGGGTCTTCTGCGTGCCGTCCGTGGTACCGTCGGTGGTCTGGTTACTCGTTCTCGAAGGCTTTGCTTTCTTGGCCCTGTGGGTCTTCTGCGTGCCGTCCGTGGTGCCGCCGGTGGTCTGGTCACTCGTTCCCGAAGGCTTTGCTTTCTTGACCCTGTGGGTCTTCTGCGTACCGTCCGTGGTGCCGCCGGTGGTCTGGTCACTCGTTCCCGAAGGCTTTGCTTTCTTGGCCCTGTGGGTCTTCTGCGTACCGTCCGTGGTGCCGTCGGTAGCCTGGTCACTCGTTCCCGAAGGCTTTGCTTTCTTTGCCTTGCGGGTCTTCTGAGTACCGTCAGTCGTGCCGGAGGAAGGTGTTTTCTCCGTTTCGGAGGCCTGCTGGGAAACGGACGGTGTCTCGGCAGCCGCTCCCGATGCATCCGCTGCCATTACCGGCAGTGCACTTCCTGCCATGATGACGGCAGCCAGACTGCAGGTGATGGCAAAAATCTTACCCTTTTTCATGTTGACCATATCCTTTCTAATTGTTTTTATATCAAATTGCTTTGATACCGTTAAACCCGGAAGCGGTGAGGGATCAGAAGCCCATGCCGCCTCTGCCGCCGAAGCCGCCGTTCATACCGCCTCTGCCGCCCATCATGGACTGCGGGATGGAATCCACCTGCTGACCGTTGATGATGATGGTACCGCCATTATACTGGGCAGAGCCGTCATAATCGAAGGAAGACATCTGAGCGGTGACATTGATGGTACCGCCGTTGACCACGATATTACCGTTAGCGTCAACCGCATCGGTATCGCCCTGGCCCATCACGATGGTGATGTTGCCGCCGTTGAACTCGATCGTCGGAGTGCCAAAGCTCTTGCTCTTCTGAGCCCCGTTGATACCGTCGTCAGATGCAGTGATGGAGATATCCCCGCCGTTGATCTGAACATAGGTAGCTTCAATTCCTTCGGAAGCATTGAGTGTAAGGGTACCGCCGTTAATCTGTGCAACGGTAGTTGCCTGAATGGCGTCGCTGGCGGCGGTGATATTGAAAGTCCCGTTCTGAATGAAGATCCAGCCGACAGTATCATCGTCACTGTTCTCGCTGTGGAAACCGTCCTTGTTGGATGTGATGGTGAAGCTGCCGTCATAGACGGAGATGGAATCATTGGCTTCAACGCTGTCAAGAGCACTGGTGATGCTGTAAGTACCGCCGGTGAACTTGATATCATCCTTACCGGAGATACCGTTGCCCTGAGAAGAGGTGATGCTGAGCGTACCCACGCCGTTGAATACCAGGTCATCCTTGCTGTAAATCACCGCATCGGTATTGGTGTCACCGTCGGCAGTAAAGCTGCCTGTCACGGAGAGCGTATTGCTGCTGTTGGTCGTGGTGATAAAGCACTTGTCAGCCGAAACCACATAGATCACAGGAAAGCTGTCATTGGTCACGTTCAGACCATCCAGAACAAGCTGAATCTTTGCTTCCTTGTCAGCCTCCACCCTGACGGTGAAGTTGCTGGCAGTTCCGGTGAGGATATACACGCCCTCCTCCGTGATCGTCTGTGTACTGTTATCGGCAGCCTGAATGGTGCTGGCATCTGTCAGATCGGCCTCCTGCCTGAGATCACGGCTGCTGAAAAGATCGGAGACATCCAGCTTGCCGCCGGTACTGACGGTCACATTGGTTTCTGCAGCATTCTGTGTTTCCGAACCGCTGCCGGCGGTATTCTGCACAGTACCGTTATCTTCGGAAGCGTCAGCCGTACTGTCAGCGGTACTCTGAGAGCTCTTGTTTTTTCTGGAGGACTGGCTGTTATCACCGGTTGAAGAGGTCTGAGACGTGTCGGTGCTGTCGTTCTGAGAAGAGGCTGCCGCCGAGCCCTGTCCGGAGCTGTCCGATGACTGACTGTTTTCGACAGGCCTGGAAGAAGAGCCGTTATTCTGTGCGATAATGTCATCAAGTGTAGTCCCGTTGTTAACGGTATTTTCGAGTGCGGATGCGGCATCAGCCCTGACGTCAGCAGTTGTCTTGGTCTCCTGTGCGGAGCAGGCTGCCATGGAACAGATCAGTAAAGCGGAAACGAGGATGGCTGTGATTTTACTTGATTTCAACATATTGAAAACCTCCTTGTATTGTTTGTAGGTGTTGTTTGTTTTCTATGTCTGTATTATAAAACGGTTATTTGGAAGCTATAAGGAACGAATGGGGAATATTTGTGGAATTTTCATCGGGTTTTTCCGGCTTTCTCTCTGCCAAAAACGGTGTATTTCAATTGACAACCATGTCAATTAGTAGTAGAATATACACAAAAGCACCACACAAAAACTATTTTTATGCGGTATATTACCAAAAATCAAAAAACAGGAGGGTTTACACATGAAAACACATCTTACCCGCAGAGTGTTGGGGCTGTCCCTTGCCGCAGCCGTTGTCGGCTCCATGGCAGTCACCTCTGCCGTTACCGTCAGTGCCTCTGTGACCAGCAGAGGCATCGAAAACTCAAATGTCGGCATTGTCGGCTCCTTCAACGAATGGGGAAACAATGGAAAAGGTGATGTTCCTATGTACGACAAAGACGGCGATGGCATCTGGGAGGGCATCATCGACATTCCGAATGTCACGCCGGATATGATCTGGGAAGCCACACGCGATGACGGTGTTGGCAACCAGGTTCCCAGGGGCATTAACGGGATAGTATTCAAGGTTCGCCTGGATGGTGGATGGACGCACGCTTGGGGAGATTATGAGCCTGGTTACGACCGCACCTGGAACAGCCAGACCAACTGTGCTGTACCCGCTACCTCCGGACAGCCCCTCAAGATCAAGGTCACGTTAAACACCACCACCGTAGAGCCGGAATCCGAAACAGAGGAAGGAGACGAAGATGCATGGTACGTATGGCCGGTCCGGTATGAAGTGATTGATCCATTGGTCAACACCTCTGTCCTCTCTGATAACGAAGTCGTGCTCGGTGAACCTGTAACCGTTTACTGCACCGCCCGCGGCGGCAAATTCCCCTACGATGTGGCTGTTTACTATAAACAGAACAAGCAGACCAACTGGACCTGCCTGCAGAGCTACAAGCCTGTGGTGCCGAACTATACCGGCGACGCTCAGGACGGAAACTGGGCAAATCCGGATCTGGTGTGGCAGAATGACAGAGTTACCTTCATTCCCAAAGCCGCAACGGACTATACCGTAAGAGTGAAGTTCAAAGACAAGGACGGCACCGTTACCAATAAGGACCTGCCGCTCAAGGTCAAGAAGGATCCCTACGCACAGCTCATCAACGATTCCTACTGTGAATATGACAGCAACATCAAAGTGGGCGATGAAATTCAGGTAAACTGTGGCGCCTCTCTCGGAGTTGCCCCCTATCAGTATGCTGTTTACTACAAGCAGCAAAGCCAGACCAGGTGGACCTGCGCCCAGAGCTTTGCAAAGAACAACAGGGTCAACATCACCCCGAAGGCCGCCACGACCTACAATATCCGTGTAAAGGCAAAGGATGCCAAGGGCACGATCGTCAACAGAGACTTTTTTGTGAAGGTCAATAAGAAGACAACCACTCTCATCAATAATTCCTCCATCTGGTACACGGACAGCTATCCGGTGGTAGGACAGCCGATCCATGTGGAATGTGCAGCAGAAAACGTCACCGGCACCTGCCAGTATGCCGTATACTACAAGCAGGAGAAGCAGACCTCCTGGACCTGCGCCCAGCGCTTGAGCACAAACACCAAAGTAACCGTCACCCCCAAGGCAGCCACAACCTATATGATCCGCATCAAGGCAAAGGACGGTTCCGGCAAGGTAGTCAACAAGGATCACACCGTGCTCGTCAAGAAGGCTTCTGAACTGGAGTTCCAGAACCTCTCCTCTATTACTTACACCAAACCGCTTCTTGTCGGCAGTCAGGTCACCATCCACTGCCGCAGTAAAAACGCCATCGGCGATTGCAAGTATGCTGTTTACTATAAGCAGCAGAAGCAGACCACCTGGACCTGCGCCCAGAATTACAGCACCAATACCATCGTCTACATTACACCCAAGGCCGCTACTACTTATGATGTTCGTGTGAAGGCCAAGGACAGCAAGGGCAGAATTGACACCAAGGACTACACCTTTGAAGCAACGAAGGTCGCCCTGACCAATGTCAGCTATATGCCCAGTTATTCTGTTGTCAATCAGCCTGTACACATTTCCTTTGACGCTGTCGGCGGACAGAAACCCTATCAGTATGCTATCTCCTACAAGCAGCCCGGTAAGTCCTCTTTTGTCAGCATCAAGGACTACAGCAGCGCCATCACCGCAAGCTTCACCCCCAAAACCAGCGGTTACTATACGGTCAACGTCAAGGTGAAGGATGCAACCGGAAAGATTGCTTCCAAGAATATGAAGTTCAAGGTCGTCAGCAGTAAGAGCCAGATTCCTGCACTTGCCGGCACCTATAAGTTTGTTTTCAGCGACGAGCTTCTCGCCTTTATTTCAACGCTCCCTGAAAGTATGCAGGAATACTACAATTCTATGAAAAATGCTAAAATGCAAATCATGGAGAACGGACTTGTACAGAACTATCTTTTCTACGAAGACGGCTCCTACGACTCCAACTTCATCACCTGGAACGATAACTTCGATAATACAATTACCTTCTCGAATATCGATGACTCCTACTCGATGACGTACGAGGTCACCGGCAACAGCGTCAAGCTCATTGACCCGAATGACACCTCCATCTATATGGCAAAAGAATCATAATAGCTCACACAACAAATGACCGCAGGAATTTCCTTCTGCGGTCATTTTATTGACTCTCAAAAAAACCGGAGCCGGGTTTTCCCCCGACTCCGGTTTTTTGAATAATATAATCTACTGTCTGCTGCCACTGTTCTTCCGGCGTGATCGCAGGTTCCCCGTCTCCGGACTGCTTACCGTAGCTGCCAAAATACGCATGGCAGCCTCCCGGGATCACCAGCTCCTGAAGGGTATCCGGCAGGTTATGACGATTCTCCTCATATTTCTGTCGGTTCAGCACATTGTCATTGCCGCCATAGATCGACAGCACCTGTAATCCCGACTGACTGAGATCGGCTGTGGAATACGCCGCCAGCAGGATCAGTCCGTCAAAAGCATCCGTGTGCTTTTCGGCATAGAGCGCAGCCATACTGCCTCCCAGGGAATGTCCCCCCAGGTACCAATGCTGAATCTCCGGATAATCCTCCTGGATACCGTCAGCAGCATCCGGATTGAATACCGCCAGATTGAACGGCATCTTTAACACCACACACAGGATGTTCCGTTCGGCAAGAAGGTGCATCAGCGGTGCATACGCCTTGCAATCCACCTTACCTCCCGGATAGAAGATGAGTCCGGTCTGCGCCTGTTCCGGGGCAAAAACAAGGTATTTTCCCTGATCCGTAACCGTAACGGCATCCTCCGAAGTCATCGCATTGATTGATTTTTCGTCAGCGTGATAGTAAATGCTCACATAAACCAGAAATGCACCGATTAACAGCACCAGAATACCGGCAATCACCAATAACGTGATTTTCAGTCTTTTCGTGCGCCCGGTCACAGCACCGTCAGCTCTTGACATATTTTCCGGCCACATCAAAATGGCTATACGGCACAGGCGTATCCACTTCCTCTGCTTTCTCTGCCTTTTTCAGCAGCTCCTGCAGCAAGGCTTTGTCCATCTTTCCCTTGTAGTCCGAATCCTTCACCAGCATACCAAAACCTGCCAGCATTCCGGCTACAGTCAGGTTGTTACTTTCGGACCCCTCCAACTCCTTCACCGTAATGGTTCTGGTCATCACCAGATTCTCACCCTCCGGGGACTGGTAATGCACCTCCACAAAGGCAAACTCATCCGTCTGTTCCACCGCATCCACTTTCACATAGCGATTGGTGAATTGCTTCTCCGCCTTTCCCCTCTTGAGCTGGATGAGCGCCACCACATTATGCTGTGAGCCGATCCCGTCCACGGCCTTTTCCGTGTCGTGAAACTCCTGCTGGGTAAGCATCCTGTCGTCATAACCGATCAGCCGGTACTCGCTGACGTAAGCCGGATTCAACTCCACGGAGATCTTCACGTTCTTTGCCACCGTCACCAGGTTAGACACCAGCTTCTCCCAAAGATTATCCAGGATATCGTAAGGATTGCTGATAAAGGTATAGTTACCGTTACCGTTGCGGGCAAGCGTTTCCATTTTATTATCTTTGAAATTGTTTTCGCCGTAACCCACAATGGACAGATAAATACCGGTTTTCCTCTTTTCTTCAATAAAGCCCTTGAGTCCTCCTTCCGCGGTGATGCCGAAGTTGAAATCGCCGTCCGTAAAGATGAACACACGGTTGTTGCCATCCTGATCGTAGTTATCGGCGAGATACTGATAGGCATTGTTCAGTCCCTCGCTGCCGTTGGTACAGCCGCCGACACCGTCAATATCCATAATGGCATCCACACATTTATCCATATCACCGCCGTCCAGCTTTTTGGCAACGGTGGTTGTCTTGTCGCTGTATGCGATAATTGAAAGGGTGTCCCCCTTTTTCAGCTTACTGACAATGGCGGCAATGGACATCTGTGTCAGGATCCAGTTATCCTCCATACTGCCCGACACATCCACCAGGAGAGCCAGATTCTGCCGGCAGCTCTTCTTGGCTTTCCTGCCTTTGAAGCCTAAAAACAGCAGTTCAGATGCTTCATCCCACGGGCACTTGCCGTTTTCTGCTTCCACGGAGAACAAGTCCTCCTTGGACGGTTTTTTGAGGTCATAGCGGTAGGAGTTAATGATCTCTTCAATGCGCACAAAGCTCCGGTCAATCGGTTCATTCCGCATGATACGGCTTCTCAGGTGATCCCAGGAAGCAGTATTGACATTTGCGGAGAAAATGAGCTGTGCTTCATCCAGCGGACTATGCTGTTCATTTTCAGGCACATCATGTGTCTCGGCAGTATTGAACTCAGGCGGCTCCATCATAGGCATCATACAGGCAGGCGCGGCGCCCATAAAACCGCTCATCCTGCAAGACGCCATGGCGTTCATACCCATCATGGCCCCTCCCATTAAAGCCGGCGGCATTGCACCGTCTTCATCTGCCACCATTCTGCCCACTGGCGGCAAAAACTCTTTCTTGCGGTAAAAGGTCCAATCGGGCCGATACCTTTCTTTTGACGTTTTTCTGATATCTGCGCCAAAGCATTTTTTACACAGCTTTTTCACCTGTTTCTTTTCAAAGCCGAGTTTTTCATAGAACAGCTTCATCTCCTCATACTGTTCTTCGTTCATGCCATAATAATTTTTCACTTTCAACGCCAAGCACCTCCAATGATGATTATTCTCCCGGCCTCACTCTCACCGGAAATATTGTTCAGCAATCTCCAGAACCTTCATTTTATCATAGTTTACCACATTTTCCCCCACTTGTAAATACCGGCTCGCGGCGCCCCCTTGCTGCGGCGCCCCCTCGCTGCGGCGCCCCGCCGCTGTGTTGTCACGCTGTCGTTCGCTTACGCTCACTCTGTATGTCTAAGGCGAAACTGCTGTGTCGCTAACATCCGGCACGGCACAGCAGGGCTGTGTATTTTCTACCTCCGCCGCCACGCCCCTTTGGAGGGGCGCTTACCGGCTGTTTTTTCAAGTTTTTTATGTTTTATTGTCTATCAGAGTACCCGTGCCTGTATATTGTAGTTGTAGACGACTACAATGCTTCTGGCATGATATAGTCAATCAGTCGTTGGTAATACGGACACGGAGATCAATTTTGAAAAAACCCTGCCTGAAAGTCCATGAAATATCATCATCAATAACAATGAGAAGTGAGTATTTACCGATTACTGCAAGGTTTATCTCTCAGCGAATTTTGGAAAGGGGTCCGGGGAAAACCTTTTTTTCGCCAGAAAAAGGTTTTCCCTGGTAACTGGCAGGTCAGAATTGATTTCCGTGTAATACGGAAACGGTAACCTGACGGAGGTCTTAGGAAGGGGGTCTGGGGGAACTAACCGAGAGAACAGAATCCCCGGACACCGCAAATTTTACCGCAAATTTTCCCGGCACGTCAATCTAAATCTGTCATATTTTGTAATCAAAAGAAATGCATTGCCTATGGTATAGTAATAATAGGAGGTGCTTAAGATATG
>ONEU01000193.1 GCA_900316925.1 uncultured Eubacteriales bacterium | reverse complement strand
TGTACAAGGGCAGATCATTAAAATGGATATTTTTCCATGTGTATCGAAAGCGGCATTGCCCCACCGCCGCTTTCGGGGGTGTCGGGGGGACTTTCTCGTGAAAGTCCCCCCGACTCGCTCTCCGCAGAGAGCGAAACACTCCGTAGCAGCGGATTAACGCTTTCTGGCACGGGGAAGCTCGATTTTCGGCTCGTCAGGGTTCCTTCTGTATAAGACGAACTTTGAACCGATAACCTGGACGACCTCGCTGCCGGTTTCCAGGGCCAACTGCTCCGCAATCTCACGGGAGCTGACGCCTGCCGTCTCCAGTACCTTGCCCTTGATCAGTTCCCGGGCTTTCAGCGCATCGTCTGCCTGCTTGATGATCTGTGCACTCATGCCGCCCTTGCCCACCATCAGGATCGTGTCCTCGTTCATGGCAAGAGACCGCAGAAATGCTCTCTGTTTACTCGTCAGTATCATATTTCCCGTTACCCTTTCACGTCATATTTCTTCTTTAACACCGCTGCCAGTTCCTTTAAGGCTCTTCCGCGGTGGCTGATCAGATCCTTCTGATGATCGCTGATCTCCGCAAACGTCTTGTTTCCTTCAATAAAGAAAATCGGGTCGTATCCGAAGCCGTTGTTGCCCCTCGGCGCATATCCGATACTTCCTTCACAGCGGCCGCTGGCAAACAGCGTCTCGCCGTTGGGGAAATAACAGCACAGCACACACTCAAAACGGGCACTTCTGTCGCTGCTGCCGCAGGCTCTCATCTCTTCCAACAGCTTGTTGATCTTTTCCTCATCGGTAGCGCCCTCTCCGGCATATCTCGCCGACAGCACGCCCGGGCGTCCGTCCAGTGCATCCACCACCAGACCCGAATCATCCGCAATCGCCGGATACCCCGTTTTCTCACAAGCGGCCTTTGCCTTCAGTTCGGCATTCTCCGCAAAGGTCTTGCCGGTTTCCTCCACCTCGTCAAGCTCCGTCCCGAGCTGCTCCGCTGTCTTGGCGTAGATGCCCAGCGGACTGAGGATCCTGTCCAGCTCCCTGATCTTCTTCTCATTATTGGACGCAATTACAAATATCATAGTTATTTCCTCCCCGGCTCAGCCGTTTCCCTTTTTCCAGTTTTCCAGCCAGTCGTCATCGGAGGTGCTCTCCTGAGCGGCAGGCGCCGTGCTCCAGTTATACTTGCTCTTGGCCCTGCTCTTTCTTTCCTCCGCACGCTTCTCCTTCTCCTGACGCTCTGCTTCCTTCTGCTGCTCCAGTTCCTCGGCAGTAGGCTTCTTCTCTTCAGGAGATGACTGCTCCTCTGCGGCATTCTCGGCGTCAATCTGTGCCCAGATATCCGCCGTGGAGGGCAGATGCGGTTCTTCGGCAGCAGGTTCTGCTTCCGGTTCCCCGGCGGCAGCCTCCGTGCCCAGCGCCTCCAGCTCTTCGTCGCCGAACAGCGCCCTGGCAAATTCCTCCGGGACAAAGGGCTGCAGGTCGTCGATCTGCTCGCCCACACCGATGTACTTCACCGGCACATCCAGTTCTTCCTTGATGGCCAGTACCACGCCGCCCTTGGCAGTACCGTCCAGCTTGGTCAGCACGATACCCGTAATCCCGGCGGCATTTTTGAACTCCTTCGTCTGGTTGACGGCATTCTGACCGGTGGTGGCATCCAGCACCAGCAGAACCTCCTTATCGGCATCCGGCAGCTCACGGTCGATGATCCGGTTGATCTTTTCCAGCTCTGCCATGAGGTTTTTCTTGTTGTGCAGACGGCCGGCGGTATCGGCAATAATGATATCGCTGCCCCTGGCCTTTGCGGAAGCGATGGCGTCAAACACCACCGCAGCGGGGTCGGAGCCTTCGTTCTGCTTGATAATATCCGCACCGGAGCGTTCCGCCCAGATCTGCAGCTGGTCAATGGCCGCCGCACGGAAGGTATCGGCAGCCGCCAGCGTCACACGCTTGCCCTGGCGCACAAAGCTCGCCGCCATCTTGCCGATGGTGGTGGTCTTGCCCACGCCGTTGACGCCGATCACCAGGATCACGGAAGGCTTGGTGCTCACATGGAGCTCCTGACCGCCGGTGAGCATCTCGGTGATGACCTCCTCCAGCAGTCCGTGGATCTTCGAGGGATCGGTAATGCCCTGCTGCTTCACACGCCTGCGCAGTTCATCACAGATCTTCTCTGCGGTGACGATACCCACATCACCCATCACCAGAAGCTCTTCCAGTTCCTCGAACAGCTCCTCATCTATCTTGGTAAAGGACTTGAGCATGGCGTCGATCCTGCCGACGATCGCATCTCTTGTTTTTTTCAGTCCTTCTCTGATTCTTGAAAACAGTCCCATCCTGAACTCCTCCTCAACTCATTCCCCTCAAGTCTGTTTCATGCCCAGCTTTTGTTCCAGCTCGCCGGCACGAAGCTCCAACAGCTTGGAAATACCCTGATCCTGCATGGTCACGCCGTAGAGCACATCCGCTTCCTCCATGGTACCGCGCCGGTGGGTGATACAGATAAACTGTGTATGATCGTTCATTCTGCGCAGGTAGGCGGCGAACCGGTACACATTGACGTCATCCAGCGCCGCTTCGATCTCATCCATCACACAGAAGGGCGAGGGACTCACCTTCATGATGGCGAAGTACAGAGCGATGGCCACCAGCGCCTTTTCACCACCGGAGAGCAATTCGATATGTGCCACCAGCTTACCGGGCGGCTCTACGGAAATGTCGATCCCCGTGGTCAGGACATTTTCGGGATCGGTCAGCGCCAGAGACGCCTTGCCGCCGCCGAAAAGCTCCACAAAGGTAGCGGAAAACTGCTTGTTGATCTCATTGAAGCGTTCAATAAAGATCTCCCGCATCTGCTTGGTGAGTTCACTGATGAGGCGCAGCAGCTCCGTACGGGATTTCTCCACATCGCCGGTCTGCTTTGACAAGAACTCATAGCGCTCACTGACTTCTTTATATTCTTCGATTGCCGACACATTCACGCTGCCCAGGGCACGGATCTTCTGTTTCAGTTCGGTAAGACGGCGCTGTGCCTTGCCGGGTTCATCCACCGGGACAGCAAGTTTTTCAGCCTCCCGCCGGGTCAGCTCATATTCCTCCCACAGCTTGCTGACGATCTCGTCATACTGCTTCTGCAGATTGTCGCGGCGTTCCTCAAGACGCACCAGCTCCGCACTCACACCCTCACGGGAGGAGGTTTTTTCACGTTCCTCCTGACGGAGCTGCACCGTGCGCTTCTCCAGCTCCATGCGGGAGCGGTTGATCTGCTCGATCCGCGCCGACGCCTCGGATGCGCTTTCCGTCAGTTTCCGGCAGGCCGTTTCCAGTGTTTCGATTTCCTTCCGGATCTCCTCATTCCCGGTTTTCAGCGCATTGATCTCCAGCAGACTCTTCTCGATCCGTTCCGCACCGCTGATACTGCGCAGGGAAGCGTTTTCAATCTCGCTTTCAGCGGCGGTAATATCCTTTTCCAGCGCCAGCACCGCGATCCTTGCCTCCTGCTGTTTCTCGGTAAGCCCCTCTCTCTTGCGGACATATTCATTCCGGGAGCCGGACAGCACCTGCACCAGTTCCTCGTTCCGACGGATCTCCTCCTGGAAGGTCTCATATTCGCTGCGGGCCGTGGTCATGGCGGCTGTCAGCTCATTCAGACGATTGACAGCGGCCGTGCGCTCGCTTTCGGCATCCTCCAGCGCCTTTTTCACGGCATCCCGCTCCGTTTTACTGCTTTTCAGCTCAGCTTCGATCTTGATCTTATCCTCATTCACCGCCGCAAGCTCCTGCTTCACCTGTTCCAGTGCCTGTACAGCGGCAGAAAGGACGTTGACTTCCTGCTGCTGACCGGTCTTTTTCAGAGCAGCGCTGTCGGCAATGGTCTGCGCCTGGGCGCGTATCTTTTCGATCTCGGCAGCCCGCCCCAGCAGACCCACGTTCTTGGCAAGAGAACCGCCCGTGAGAGAACCGCCGGCATTGACGACCTGTCCGTCCAGCGTGACCACCCGGAAACGATAGCCGTACTTTTTGGCAATGGTCACGGCATGATCCAGGTGATCGGCAATAACGATCCTGCCCAACAGGTTAGACAGGATGCCCTTGTAACAATCCTCACAGGTGCAGAGAGCAGAGGCAATGCCCACAAAGCCCTCGCACCGGTCAAGACCCGTTTCATTCAATTCCCTGCCCTTGATGGTAGTCATCGGCAGGAAGGTTGCACGGCCGCCGTCATGCTGCTGCAAATACCGGATGGCAGCCTTGGCATCGGCGTCCGTTTCCGTCACGATATTCTGCATGGCAGCGCCCAGCGCAATCTCAATAGCGGTGCTGTAATCCGCGGGTGTTTTGATGACTCTTGACACCGGACCGTGGATTCCCTTGAGCGTGCCGCTGCGGGTCTCACGCATCACAATCTTGACGCTGTGGGCAAAGCCCTCCAGATTGCGTTCCAGATCCTCCAGCATCTTCGCCTTACGGAACAGCTGTTCACTGTCAAGGGTGAGCTTATCCGCCTCCGCCTTCAGAGCATCACAGCGGTGCTGCCGGCGGTCGATATCCGCCTGTTTACCGGCAATCGACGCTTCCAATGCGGTGCGGCTCTCCTGACAGTCCCGCAGCATCTTTTCATAATCCGCCAATATCCCGTCAAGGGTACTGAGCTGAGAGCGCCGTGCCTTCACGTTATTCTCCAACAGCTCGGTCCTGCCGGTCAGCTCGTCAATGGAAGCGGCAGATGTCATGTACCGCACCTTCGCATCCGACGATTTCTCCGCCAATCCGGCAATCTCGCTGTTGATCTGATCCAGCCGCTCTCCCGACTGGCTCTCGCTGGTTTTCAGCTTGCCCAGACTCTGGGTGTAATCATTCAGCTCACGGTATTTTTCCGCTAACTGCTCCCGCAGGAGCTGTGCCTGCTGCTTCTTTTCCTCGATCTCCCTGTTCAGGTTCAGTCCCGACTCCCGCAGCAGCCGTATCTCACCGTCAATACGGTCGATACTCTGCTCATTGTGGCGGATGTCGTTCTGTCTGACGGAGATCTGCGCCTTCTTATCCGCAGCCTGCTCGTCAAATCCGGAGATCTCCTGGCGCAGCGTCTCCACCTGAGCGCTGAACGTGTTCTGCTCCGTAAAGATGCGCTCCGTCTCGGCTTCAATGCTCTTGAGGGCTGCTTCCAGCTCGTCATACTGGGACTGTGCCACAGCAAGCTTATCCTCCTGTTCACGGATCTGCAGCGACGATTTATCCAGCGTCCGCAGCCACAGGGCGATCTCCAGTCCCCGTTTTTCTTCGGCATAGGCAAGATACGCTTTTGCCTGCTCGGATTGCTTGCGCAGGGGTTCAATGCGCCCCTCCAGCTCTCCGATGATATCTCTCAGCCGGACAAGATGCTCTTCGGTCTTATCCAGACGGCGCTCCGCCTCCGCTTTCTTATAGCGGAAACGGGAAATGCCGGCGGCTTCCTCGAAGATTTCCCGTCTGTCCTCACTCTTGGTGGAGACGATCGAGTCAATCTTGCCCTGGCCGATCATGGAATAGCCGTCACGTCCGAGACCGGTATCCATGAACAGCTCATGGATATCCTGCAAACGCACGGCCGTATTGTTTATCAGGTATTCGCTGCTTCCCGAACGGTAATAGCGCCTGGTCACCGCCACCTCATCGCCGTCAAAAGCCAGACTTCTGTCGGCATTGTCGATGGTAAGCGTCACCTGGGCATAACCGGTCTTTTTACGCTGCTGCGTTCCGTTGAAGATCACGTCCTCCATCCGGGAACAGCGCAGGGACTTGGCCGACTGCTCTCCCAACACCCAGCGGATGGCGTCACTGATATTACTCTTGCCGCTGCCGTTCGGTCCGACAACGGCGGTGATACCGTCGGTGAAATCCAGCCTTGTCCTGTCGGGAAAGGTCTTGAAGCCCTGTACTTCCAGCGATCTTAATCGCACGAAATCACTCCTCGTGTTACACTTGCATTATCTGCGCCGTTTTTCCTCCGGAATCTGCACGGCACAGCGCACCTCGTATTTTGAAAGACGGCTGTCCTGTCTGACCACCGCCGTCACCCCCACCTTTGCCAGACGCTGAAGATTGGAGCGCTTCTGTCCGACAAAGCGTGACACGGAGCCCGGGTGCACGAAAAACTCCGCAGTACCTTCCCATACGCCGCTTTTCTTCATGGCGTCAAGGGCATGGCGGTAGAGGATCTCCCCCTCGCACAGCTCCCGGAACGCAGGATGATAGGCTCCGGCGATCCTGTTCTCCCGCAGACTGTCGCTGTCATGCAGCCCCAGGCGGATGACAGGGATATCCTGCCCTTCAAAATATTCCAACAGCTCTGCACACAGCGTCACCGCTTCCTCTGTCGTCGGCGGGACATAGGCGCCGCTTTCGCAGAGGTTGGCAAGCTCCGTGCCTTTCAGCACGACTGTCGGATAGATCCTCATGGTATCGGGCTTCAATGCGGCCAGTTCCCGTGCTGTCCGGCGGTCAAGGTCCGGACTGCTCTGATAAAGCCCTGTCATCATCTGCAAGCCAAGGGAAAACCCGGCTTCTTTGATAAGTCCGGCGGCTCTGCGCACATCTGCGGCGGTATGTCCCCGGCGGTTCGCGCAGAGTACCTCGTCACTCATGCTCTGCGCGCCCAGTTCAATGCTGGTCACGCCGTAGTCCTTCAATACCCCCAGTACCTCGCTGTCAATGGCGTCGGGACGGGTGGAAATACGGATTCCGGACAGCTCACCGCTTTGCAGATAGGGTGCCGCTGCCGACAGCAGCCGTATCATAACCCCACGGTCGATCGCCGTGAAGCTCCCCCCGAAAAATGCCAGCTCGGCATCCCGGAGCGCCTCTCCCGTGCTTTGTTTTGCGGTCTCCACAGCCTTCACCACGTCCTCCTCGGTGGGCTGGCTGCTCTGACCGGTGATCTCTTTCTGATTGCAAAAGATGCACGCGTGGGGGCAGCCGTTATGCGGCACAAACAGTGCTATATTGATATGTTTCAATATCCCATCAACTCCAACGCTTCTCTGGCGGCCTGCTGTTCGGCTTCCTTCTTGCTCCTGCCGCCGCCCTTGCCGATTACATTATTGTTCAGATGCACCTCCACAAAGAAGTGCTTGTCGTGGTCGGGTCCTTCTTCTCCGGTGAGCACATATTCCAGGTGCTCCTCGGGGTTTTTCTGAATGATCTCCTGTAAGGTGGTTTTATAATCCTTGAATGCTCTCGGCCGGGGATTTTTGATCTCCGGCTCGACATAAGACAAAATGAACTTTGCGGCGTGATCCATACCGCCGTCCAGATAGATGGAGGCGATCACCGCTTCAAAGGCATCCGCTAAGATAGAGGGCCTTTCCTGTCCGTGAAGATTGCGTTCGCCGCGGCTGAGTCTGAGGTAGCTGCCAAGCCCCAGGGCTTTGGCAAAGCGGCAGAGGGATTTTTCACAGACAAGAGAAGCTCTCAGCTTGGAGAGCTCTCCTTCGGGCAGCTTGGGACAGTGGCGGTAGATATAATCCGACACCACAATGCTCAGCACCGCATCCCCCAGAAATTCCAGCCGTTCATTGCTCTTGGTGCCGTGTTTGACCTCGTTGGCATAAGAGGAATGGGTCAGGGCGTTTTCCAGGTAGGCGATATTCTGATAGTGGTAGCCGATGCGTTTTTCAAGCTCCTTCATGCGTCCTTGCTTCCTTCCTTATTTTTGGCAGACGCCAGCTGCTCGGCGATCTTGCCGGTCACGTCGTTATTCACGCAGTCGATAACGGATTTCACCGCCGTAACCACAGCATCCGCCTTGGCACTGCCGTGGGTTTTCAGCACCGGCTTGGCCACACCCATCACGGGAGCCGCACCGTACTGGTTATAATCGAAATACTGCTTGAGTGCATACAGCTCCTTTTTGAGCAGGAGGGCTGCCAGCTTGGTTTTCAGGTTCTTGAAGAAGATACCCTTGATCTTGCCGAACAGCTCTTTTGCCACACCCTCATACATTTTGATGATAATGTTGCCGGTAAAGCCGTCGGCAACGATAACATCCGCAGCGCCGGCAGGAATGTCACGGGCTTCCATATTGCCGACAAAGTGGATGTCGGAGGCTTTGAGCAGGCGGAAGGCTTCATGCTGCAGCTCGCCGCCCTTGTGATCCTCGGTGCCCACGTTGGCAAGCGCCACCTTCGGATTTTTCACCTTCAGCACATTCTCCATGTAGATGGAGCCCATGATACCGAACTGCTGGAGCATATCGGGACGCACCTCCACATTGGCACCGCTGTCGATGAGCAGCACCGGACCCTTGGAGGTGGGCATCACCGGAGCAAAGGCAGGACGTCTCACGCCCTTGATGCGCTTGACGATCAGGGTTGCACCCATAATCAGCGCACCGCTGTTTCCTGCCGACAGGAACGCGTCACCTTCTCCGTCAGCGAGCAGCTTGAGACCTACTGCCATGGAAGAGTTATTCTTTGATTTCATAATCTCGCCGGCGTCATCCTCCATGGTGATCACATCGGGAGCATCGAAGATTTCAAATGCATCCAGGGCAATGTTATTCTCGGCGGCGGTTTTTTCAATGATCTCCTTATTGCCCACCAGCCCTAATTTCACACCCTCATACTTTGTCAGACAGAGGGTACAGCCTTTCAGGATTTCCAGGGGAGCGTTATCTCCGCCGAATGCGTCTATCAATATTTCCATTTCATTCACAACCAATCTTTCATGTTAATCTCTGTATGGCTCCAAGGCATCCAGTGCTCTGGCGGCGTAGGCTGCCGCACGCTGCTTTTTGTCCCGTATCTGCTCCTCAAGGGGCGGCAGGATACCGAGATTTGCCCCCATCGGCTGGAAATCCGTCACCGTGGGGTCGGAAATATACCCTGCCAATGCTCCCAGCATCGTTTCCGGCGGCAGTATCACCGGCGGTTTTCCGCAGATGCGTCCGGCGGCGTTGATACCGGCGATCAATCCGGAGCCTGCCGATTCCATATACCCCTCCACCCCGGTCATCTGTCCGGCGAAGAACAGCGAGGCGTTGCTTCTCAGGGAATAATCGGCATTCAGCACACGGGGGGAATCGAGGAAGGTATTGCGGTGCATCACCCCATAACGGACAAACTCGGCTTCTCTGAGTGCCGGTATCATCCCGAACACCCGCTTCTGCTCCGGGAAACGCAGATTCGTCTGAAAGCCCACCAGATTATAGAGCGTCTTTCCGGCGTTTTCGGTACGGAGCTGCAGCACCGCCCAGGGACGGTGACCGGTACGGGGATCTCTCAGCCCCACCGGCTTCATCGGTCCGAAGCGCAGGGTGTCAAGCCCTCTTTGTGCCAGGATCTCCACCGGCATACAGCCCTCATAAACCTTCGGGTTCTGCACATCCACATCATGCCGGGGCGCACGCTCCGCACTCACCAGAGCCGCATGGAAGGCTTCATACTCCTCCTTGTTCATGGGGCAGTTGATATAAGCGTCATCGCCGCCCTTATCATACCGTGAAGCGGTAAAAGCATGGTTCATATCAATGCTTTCCGCCATCACAATGGGAGCGGCCGCATCAAAGAAGTGCAGACCGCCGCCGCACAGCTCCGTGATCCTTCCGGCAAGGGCGTCGCTGGTCAGCGGACCGGTAGCGACCACCGTCACCTCATCCTGAGGAAGCCCGGTAACCTCCTGTTCCGTCACCGTGATGCGGGGATGACTGCGGATCCGCTCTGTCACCATCGCCGAGAAACGGTTCCTGTCAACCGCCAGCGCTCCTCCTGCGGGCACGGTGCACCGGTCGGCACACGCCATCAGCAGCGACCCCAGCCGCCGCATTTCTTCCTTCAGCAGACCGGCGGCACTTTCCACCCGGGCAGCTTTCAGGGAATTGGAGCAGATCAGCTCACAAAAATCGGTACTCTTGTGTGCCGGCGTCATTTTTGCAGGCTTCATTTCAAACAGTCTGACGTCGATTCCCCGCCTGGCAATCTGAAATGCCGCCTCACAGCCGGCCAGTCCCGCTCCGATCACGTTCACAGCCATCTCTCCGCCTCCTTCCATGATATAGAATGTCCATTATTCTCTTATTGTACCATATTCCCTCCATGATATCAAGTCGCTCACGGAAATCAATTTTGACCTGCCAGTTTCCGGGGAAAACCTTTTTCTGGCGAAAAAAAGGTTTTCCCCGCGCCCCTTTCCAACATTCGCTGCGGGATAAATCTTGCAGCAATCGATAAACACCAACTGCTCATCGTCGTTAACGAAAATTTC
>ONEU01000014.1 GCA_900316925.1 uncultured Eubacteriales bacterium | reverse complement strand
GAGCTCTGCTGTGTGGGGATCCTCTCTGCCGTGCCATTGTTGGAGGACTGCGTACCGATAATAATGGGAACCACCACGGCTGCAATGATACACAAAACGGCCACAACAATGATCACGACAATCAAACCCGTATGGGATTTCTTATTCTGATTCTGGGGCTGCATGGGCATCTGATAGCCAGGTGCCGGAACCTGCTGCGGAGGCGTATTACCGTTTTTCACAAACAGATTTGCCGCTCCGCAGTGGGGACAAACCGGTGCCGTATCGCTGACCTTTTTTCCACAATTTGTACAATAGACAAGTGCCATAATGATTCCTCCATCTTCACGTCCTTGACAGCCAATCCATAACAGACTGCTGCCGACAGTTTTTCCACTTCACATGGGACCAGGATTTACGTCGCACAAATCCTTTGTTACCTTTTATTATAGCATATTATTTGTTAAAATAAATACTAAAATGAAAATTCGTCAATAATTCCATTTTTTTGTCAGATACCATAACTGCTGCGGACATGATCACAGAAAAGAGGGAAATGAGGCGGATAGACCGTACAGAATAAGAGACAACCAAATAGCAGAAAAAATGAGATAAAGATCGGCAGCGCCAGCAGCTCCCAGCGGCGGGAGGAACGGTACATTCCGGCACAGGCAGCCTGCGACAGCAGCAGCATAGACCCGATAACCGACAGCTGCAGCCATTCCTGTTGGATGGATGACGGAATGACGCAGAGCAGGACGGATGTCACCCACACAAATAACTGAAGGGACAGGATCCTGCTGCAAACATAATGCAGTAATGAAGGGCGCAGGACGGACAGCTCCACAAAGGACCACAGCAGATAGACCAACGCGAATGGCTTCACCAGCTCCCAGGGACTGCGGTTGACACTGGAGACAAGCAAGCTCCAGGCGGCCGCTCCGGATGTGAGATACGCGAGATACAGCACAAAACCGCAGCCAAACACTGCGGCAGTCCCTACTAACCAAAACCGTCTGTACATTCTGCCACCCCTCACGGATAAATCTGCTATCTCCCTATCTATATGATGAAAAGCGGCAGTCAATGACACAACTAAAACAGACTATGACACAGCAGCGTCATCAGGCTTCCGACAGCGGCGGCACACAGCCAGCTCACAACCGTCTTCAACCGATGCTTCCCCATCCGGATGGTCGATGGAGCATCCAGCTCCCGCAGCATTTTCCGTGCTTCGTTTTCCAGAATGGTTCGCTGTACCGAAGCATATTCCGGCTTGATAATCAGCAGCGCCCGTTCATAAAACTCATTCCCGGTATCATGCAGTTCGATCATGGTATGATTGATTCCCTTTATCATACGTTACCTCCGTTTTCACTTTTTCTGATGAAAAGCATGGACATGGTAATATTCAAATATTCACCAGAATAATTATTATCTAACATTATACAAATGGTAAATGTTGAAAACTCGGTTAATAACGTGGAAAAGTCGTTAATTCGTGTTGAAAAGTGTGTTGAGAGGGTTGAATTGTCAAGGATTTTGAATGTTAATAATTTACAAAGTTTTCAACATTTGTAACACAAATGACAAATTGTCATTTTTTCGAGCAAAAAATAACAATTTGTATTATTTCATTGTCAAGCCCCATTCTGAGCCAAAAACAGATAGAAAACTGACCGGACGATGCTCCCTCCTGGATGATGTGAAGAAATCCCATGTACGTTTCTCTCTGAAAATGCTTATTCCGCCATTATTCAGGAATCATTCCTGTCTTTTTGGCAATTCTGTCAATTTTTCGTTGGGAACTTTCTGACAGATATCAGATCGGATAATCCTCACCGATGATTTGGAGATTTGTGGCGTTTTGTGATATCTTTTCTAAGGTGACTCCATATTTTTGTGATGATGGTTCCGGCTGACATTTTGCACAATATTTCTTATGATTTCTTTATGTTTTTGTGTTGTTAATTTACTTGACATTCTTATTTCTATCAAGTAAAATTAGTATAGACAATTGATGGATGGAAACGGGCCTTTCGGATATTGTTTGCACAAACAGCCGTAAGAAATGCGGGAGATCGATGAAGGGTATGAGCTTCGGCATTTCAGACAGCTGTTTTTTTGCGCCCAAAAAATTCACAGCAAAAAAACGGAAGTAATGTGTGCTGCATTACTTCCGTTTATGTTTTATGATGGGTTATTCATCATCGGAACCGTTCTTCTTTTTGCGGCCAAGCACAAAGAGCAGGATGACGGCTATGAGAGAAACACCAACTACCACGCCAATAATGATGAACTTGGCGATATCCTCACCGGTGAGAACAGGAGGAGTTGACGGCTGGGGGGTAGGAACAGATGTCGGCTCAGACGGCTTCGGATATTCGGAGCGCTCCGGTGTAGGCTCTTTTGAAGTCTGGGGGGTGGGAGGAACAGATTCCTTTTTCTCCTTTTCATTAGTAACGGTAATCTGCTCGACAGTTCCTTCGTCGGGAACATACTTTCCTCTTTCCAGACGGATCGTTCCGCCCTCTTTGACATCCACCAGAATGGGTGTGCTGTCAATCTGATAGCCTTCAGGTGCCTTTTTCTCTGTAAAACGATACAGGCTTAGCGGCAGTCCGTCACAGGTGATCTGACCGAACTCATTCGTCACAAGCTTCTCGGAGATCATCTCCCAAAAATAGACGCCATACTCATCAATCGTGGCTTGTTCGCCAATCTGGGATGCCTCCTCACCTTCCAGATAGTGCTTGCGTTCAAAACTGAACTCCGCTCCGGAAAGCGGCAGACCCTCTTTATCAACCTTCGTCAGAATGATTGCACCATACGGGACACTCGGGAGGATGCTCTCGTATTTTGCCTCGATAGTAATATACTCGTAAACGATGCCTTCTTTGTAGTCAGGAATGGTAGCCAGAACCGGGCTGACGGCATAGTTATCGCTCGGCTTGATCTGGCAGACCAGATACAGCTTCTCCATAATGGAAAGACCATGGAACACAGCATCACCATATTCGTTGAATGACTCAGCGTCCAACGGATGCTCCAGATCAACTGCGCCAGCCAGTGCCTGTGCCGCAGCTTCTGCCTGGGAGGCGGTCTTCAGATTGCTGACATCAGCGCCGCTTGCTTTGTACTCCTCATTGAGTTCAAAATCGCCCTGATCATTCCGGTACCCGACCTCATACACGCCGAGTAGGATTCCCGACAGCTCATCAGAACCTTCTATATAAATCGAACCGCTTGTATCTTCATCCGTTGCCGGAGGAGCAGCCCATACCGTTGTGCCGATGCAGATAACGCACAGCATCATAAATAGTGCCATTAGTTTTCCGGTGAATGTCTTTTTCATAGATGAACCTCCAAACAAGCCGTCTACGGCTCAGTATTATCGTCAGGTTGTTTGTTCTCAACCTCTTTGATGGGTTTCTTCTTCTTTTTATGGATCGTCGGGAACAGCAGGATGATCAGTACCATGATCACTACAAAGCCAAGTACACCCGTCACCGCATACCAAAGGATCGTTCGCGCCGGTATGATGCGTGTCTCCACATTTACCACCGGCCAGGCGGCTTCTGTATCCATGGTCTTTGTCTCGTATGGCACGCGCTTGCCTCTGACAAGCAGCCGGTGCGAATTGATGCCATAGGGCGTACAGGTCACCAGCGTCACCAGGTCTTTTCCTTCAACGATCTTTACGGCATCAATATCCTCTGGAAGTACCGTAATGACCTGATCTACCTGGTATTTCAACACTTTATCCAACACATGAAGATAGATGCCGTCACCTATCCCCAGCATATCAAGATCGGTAAACAGCTTCGACGAGGGAAGTCCCGTGTGACCGGCAAGTACGCAGTGCGTGCTCTCTCCGCCGATGGGAAGCGACGTTCCTTCCATGTGTCCGATACCCTTTTGCAGCATATCATCTGCAAGACCGTGATAGATCGGATAGTATACACCGATCTTCGGTATCTCAATATAGCCAAGCGAGTTTGCGATCGAAAGCTGCTCCTCGTAGTTTACAGATGACTTTTCACCCTTACCGGACAACGCCTCATTATACGCTGTCGCATCGTTTTCCATTTTCAGGATGGCGTCTGTACCCATCTTCTGGATCTCGTTGTTATAGCTTTCGATAACCTCTCGCGCCGTATACTCTGTGTACCAGTTACCGACGATCGGATACAGGAAGAACGCTATGCCGATCATCAGCAGAAGAAAGATACCGACCAAAGGTATGCGGCGCATGAATTTATTCTTCTTCTTTTTCGGCATGGTTATCCTCCGATCGCTCGCGCAATTGAGCAAGCTTTACCTGTTTCTGATATTTGCTCACGGCAAGATTGACCCACACGCTCGCTACTACAAATACAATCACGGATGTGACTCCGATCAGGATAATGATCGTCCATTCATGGCGGATCTGACTGCTCAGCCCGGAGTCCGCCTCATTGGGAGCAGATACCTCGCTCACCTCAGACACTTCCTGCTTTTCCTCCGGCTTCGTGTAGGAAACCCTCTCTCCCCTGACGAGCAATCGCTTATCATTGATGCCATAAGGGGTACAGGTGAGTAAGGTCACATAGTCCTTCCCCGGAACGATGGTGAGCAGCTCCGTATGCTCCGGTGTGACGGCTTCAATGCTCTCCACCCGATAAGCCAGCACATCATTCAGTACATAGATGTAGAACATTGCACCCTTCTTGATGATGTCTAGCTTTGTGAACATCTCCGCATTCGGCAAACCGGTATGTCCGGAGATCACGCTATGGGTATTCAGGCCGCCCACGGGCAGGGACGTGTTTTCCAGCCAGCCGCAGCCTTTATTCAAAACCTCATCTGAGGTACCGTAATATACGGGAAGATAGATGGAAAGTGAGGGGATTTCCACATAACACATGATGTTATCCTCACCGTTGATGGCCTTGGCAGCCACTTCATTGATGGTGCCTTCCGCCAGCTCCTGATTATAGGTATGGGCATTGGCCAGTTTTTTCTCGATCTCCGGCTCATCCATCTCCTGTACTGCCGTCTGATAACTCTGGATAGCAGAACGTGAGCTGGACAGGGTATACACATTACCCACCATCGGGTATAACACCATTGCAACTCCCAAAAAATACAAAACGCCAATGATTAACATGATCCACAAGCGCTTATGTCTGATCTTCTTCAAATGAATATTCCTTTCAAGGGTTTTCCAAAGAGCTTGCTCGTTGACCAAGCTCTTTGGAAAACCTGCTCCTGCCGAAGCAGGAGCGGGTGATTTTCAATTTTTCAGAAGGATATTACTCTTCCCAGGTCTTTCTCTTCTTCATGTAGATTACGAACAGAACAAAAGCCAGAACAATGATAGCTGCGCCGGTTACTGTGAAGATGATGCTGCCGATTCCGCCGGTTGCGGGGAG
>ONEU01000185.1 GCA_900316925.1 uncultured Eubacteriales bacterium | reverse complement strand
TTCCGATACATGGACCTGCCCCAACTGCGGTAAGGTCATGCCCAACTATGTTGGAACCTGCGGCTGCGGCGAACTGAAACCCTTTGAGTACGAACCTCCTGTTCCGGAAAACGATCCCGCCGCCGTTTCTGCCCCGCCTTCACCTGCCAATGACTTCTTTAATGCTCCCCCAGAGCCTGCTCCTCAGCCTGCAGCACCTGCACCGGTGATTCCCGAGCAGCTTCCGCCGAATACCTGGAAGTGCCCGAGCTGCGGAAAGATTATCCCGAATTATGTAGGAACCTGCGGATGCGGTGAGGTGAAGCCTTTTGAGTATGATGGTGCAGATGAGGAACCGACAGGTATGCCTTTTGCCGATCTGAGTGCTCCCGCTGCTCCCAACGGTATGACGCCGGAAATGGCTGCTGCTTTTGAAAACGTACAGCCCTCCATCAGCGGATATAATCCCCAGATCACTCCGCCGGTAACCGATAACAGTTCCGCATTCGGTTATGTCAATCGTGACAACGCTCCTTCCGCTCAGGAACAGGATGCTACGGATGTCAACTTCATTCAGCCGGAAAGCCTTCAGGGAGGCTTCCAGGGTAATGTTCCGCCGGCTGCTCCCATGAGATTTGACGATGCACCGCCCGCCGCTCCCATGCGCTTCAATGATGCACCGCCCGCCGCTGCAATGCGGTTCGATGACGCTCCGCCGGCATCTGCAATGCGGTTTGATGATGCGCCGCCCGCCGCTCCCATGCGATTTGACGATGCACCGCCCGCTGCTCCCATGCGGTTTGACGACGCTCCTCCTGCTTCCCCCATGCGCTTCAATGATGCAGCCCCTGCTGCGAAACCCGCACCTGCGCCCAAAGCTCCCCCGGCTCCTCCGAAAGAAGAAAAGAAACACCGTTTCGGTAAGAAAGCCAAGGAACAGGAGCTTCTGCGTCAGGCTCAGGAAGTAGTAAACAATCGTAAGGATGTACCGAATGACGGCACCTGGACCTGCCCGAACTGCGGTAAGGTCATGCCGAAGTATGTAGGAACCTGCGGCTGCGGTGAATCACAGCCCTTCGAGTTCTGATCTGATACATAAAACAACACCCCTTGATTCGACATCAAGGGGTGTTTTCTTTCTATGAAACTGCTTCAGTCTTCCGAGGGATTTTCGATCGCTTCTGTATGGATGGTTGATTTTCTGGTCTCATCGGTGATATTCACTGTCTTCTGGTTACGGAACACCAGCTTCAAAAATACCGGACACAGAATGGATGTGACAACAATCAGCAGGATCGTAGGAACCAGGGGATCAATACCCACCAGCACATGATTCTCATAGTAAATCAGACTATGGCCGGTGGCATAAACCGCCAATGCAACTTCTCCCCTGGCTATCATCCCGCAGCCGATGGTTAAGGATTCACGGTTAGAATAATGGAACGGCTTTGATACCAGGGAACAGCCGAGAATCTTGCCGACAATGCCCACCACCACAAATACCAGAGCAAAGATCAGTTCCGAACTCTTGAAATTGCTGAAATCGGCGCTGATACCAATATAGGCAAAGAACATGGGTGTGAAAATCATATAACCGCTGATGACAACCTTTCTGTCAACAAAATTCGTATCACTCAGCCCGCTCAGCATCAGTCCTGCCATATACGCGCCTGTAATGGCGGCGATACCAAACAGCTTTTCGGCACAAAATGCATAAAACAGACACACGGCCAATGCAAATATGCCGGTTCTGCGTTTATGGGGATATCTGGCTTCCATGTTTTTGAAGATAATTCGCAGAATAATACCGATACCGATCGTAAACACGAAGAAACCGGCTGTCTTCAACAGGGTGATACCAATATTGCCGCCGCCGTTGTAACCGGTGACAATGCTGAGAAGAAGGATGCCAAGCACATCATCAATGATGGCAGCACTCAAAATCGTTGTGCCGACCTTTGTATTAAGCTTTCCAAGCTCCTTGAGAGTCTCGACAGTAATACCCACACTCGTAGCTGACAGGATCATACCAATCAAAAGTGCGTTCATCAGCTTCCCCTGATTGATCTCTCCACCCATGAACAGCAGCGCAGCTCCCGCACCCAAAGCTACCGGGACGAGTACACCCGCGCAGGCAATGGCAGTAGCGGCGGCACCGCTTTTTTTCAGGTCTTTGAAGTTTGTTTCCAGACCGCTGGAAAACAGAATAAATACCACACCGATTTGTGAAAAACTTTTCAGCACGTTCATCTCTTCGGGTGACGGATTCACCAAGCCCTTAAAGCCCTCCCATCCGAATTGTCCGAAGATTGCCGGACCGATCAGCAATCCTGCCAGGATCATACCCACCACCTGAGGTAATCCGATCTTGCGGGTACAGATCCCCAGCAGCTTTGTCGCAAACAGGATGACCGCACAGTAGTACAGAATATTCATGACATCAAATTCCATTGTTTCTCCCCTATTTCTTACTCTATTTCGACATACTATTTTACACCTTTCCACTCCAATTGTCAATGTACCCTTTCTGCTTGCACGGAAATCAGTTTAGACCTGCCAGTTACCAGGGAAAACCTTTTTCTGGCGAAAAAATCTTCCCCGGACCCCTTTCCAATATTCGCTGCGGAATAAGCCTTGCAGCAATCGGTAAACACTACATAATTATTGTTGTTAATGAAGAAATTTTATGGACTTCCAGGCAAGGGTTTCTCAGAATGGATTTCGTGGCCGGCTTAATTAGAAGGTAAAGCAGGCAATTGTTTTCAGGTTTTCCACAATTTTCAAAAAACAGGCTGTCTTTTTCTGCTATAAACAAAAAAGAAATGCCGGCTGACCGACATTTCTTCTCAACAACTTTATGCTACCAGCCACTTCCAGTTGACAACGCTGTACAGCGGAATCAACGGAAGCATGATGGGTGTTTTCTTGTAGTATGCCTGATATTCCGGTTCCTTGCCATAAGTACGGTTCTGGCGCTCCTCCAGTCGTCTCGCACCGCTGAACATCACATACACGATGCCCAGATATCCCACGATCACACAGATCCACTGCAGAACGCCTGTATAAATGTTCAGACCGCTCACAAAGAGGCCCGTCCAGATCAGCAGCTCACCAAAGTAGTTCGGACACCGCACAATGCGGTAAAGTCCCTTGTCCACAAATCGCTTCGGGTTCTTTTTTTTTGCCCGTGACTTCTGGATATCGGCAAGAACTTCGATCAGGAATCCAAGTACCGAAAGTGATAATCCGACGATCAGCCACACGTCCGTACCGCTGCGGTTCTCCAGTCGGAACAGCACAGGACTGGTCTGACAGGTATAAAGCAATGCTGCGGAGACCCAGATACAGCACTTCACAAAAAACTTCATGTTCTTGCCGGATTTGATCTCCTTCTTCATCTTCTCGTTATAGGCTTTGTTTTTGATCTCACGCATCATCAGATAACCGCCCAGCCTTGCACCATAGACAATCAGGAATGCACAGGCAAGTATCGTTCCAATGCTCTGTGACTGCCAGTAGGCTCCCAGCAGCACTCCGCCAATCACCATGACAGAGAATCCATAGCCCAGAGAAATAAACCACACATACTTTTTGAAGCCGATACTGCTCACCAGCATGGCAACCTCGAAAATAATCAGAAACATCCACATCTTGTTTTCCTCCTATTGATACAAATACGCATGAGACAGACTTGAGAAGACTCCACGCGAAACAGAACGATTCCCGGTCCATCAGGCATGAACCGGGAATAAAGGTCAAATTATTCCTGCTTTTTCTTTTCCTGCTTCTTTTTCTTGGTGAGCACCAGCAACAACATAATTGCAATTGCCAGAGCAGCAACGCCGAAAATGACGAATGTGATAGCCTCACCGGTTTTTACAGGATTGTCGGGCTGTGAAGAAACAGACGGATGAGACGGTGAATCCACCACCGCTGTGAAGATCCACTTGAAAACAACCTCACCCTCAACGTGCGTAACACCCGACGACTCACGGATAACGGTGGTACCGTTCTTATCCACAAGCCGGGCACCGTTGTCAATATTACCGCCATATTTACCGCTGTCGTTCCACACAATATCAATATTCATTGCATGGCTCTCACCGGGACCATAATAACCAAGATCAAGGGGCTCATAACGGATATCGGGATTTCCCTCACCTGTCACCTTGCCCTGATACACAAGATTGTTATCCAGAGTGATATCACACTGACAATCATTCTCCAGATCAATTTCACCGCTTGTGCTGACCTTCTGCGCCATAAAATGAATATGATAGGAAGCGTCTTCACGGAGGTTCATAATCTGAACCTTTTTGGTATAGTGCTCACCCGCCTGCATATTTTCAACACTGAAATAATACTCGCCGTTCTCACTAACGGAATTACCCTTATCATCAAGCACCACGAGTTTTTCCGGCAGTCCCTTTACAGAACCGGCCCGGAGTTCATCTGCATAGACAGTCAAGCTGCACGCCGAGAGCATCACAGTCGTTAGCAGCAACGCTATTATTTTGTAGAACCGCTTTTTCATACGGCAACCTCCCGGAAACACGATTCGTCCGCTTCTGGCAGACAGTTAAAAAATGCACAAACACTTATAAAGATACTATAATATTATTATACACTATTAGCAGAAAAAAATCAAGGGTATGAAGCAAAAAACACCAAAAAACATTTTTCACAAACCGTTATCCTATCGTTTTCTCCTCAGAATCAATGGGGTTCCTCCTGAATCTCTATTATTTTTCTTCCCATTGTCGTCCGAAAACACAGTGGTTATTGATTAACAGCTCTTATTTCTCACAATAGTCACCAGAATATCACGGAAAACAGACCAAGGAAAAGACGAGCTACACTTCTTTATGCTTCCAACTCTCCTGTCATTTCATCTCCTTTTCTTCAAATACTTCTATTATTATTTCTTTACAGCTTTATTATCCAACTATAGCCAAAGTGAGAGATGTCCACTATCTTATCATATCCGGAATTTTCGATTAAAGGGTAACATCATGTGGAAAACGAGCAAAGTTCCCGATGCAGAAACACAGGCTAATCTTTATAACGATATTGCATATCCGACAGAAATATGGTACAATGACAGTATAACAAGTAAAAGTGTATAGTATTGTTGCCGAAGCGGTAATAAAACTATCAATACCGTACACAAATCACAACATAAGGAGGCTTCCCCCATGGGTAAAAAACGCTTGGTAACCAGAAGTGACTTTGACGGTCTTGTTTGTGCCATGATACTCCGTGAACTCGATATTATCGAGGATATTAAATTTGTGCACCCTAAGGATGTACAGGATGGCAAGATCGAGCTTTCCAAAAATGACATCACTACCAATCTTCCCTATGATCCCAGAGTGGGATTGGCATTCGATCACCATGAATCTGAAATCGACAGACTCAAATCCATCGAGGCTGGCGGTGAGCTGGTCATCGACCCCAATGCCCGCAGCGCTGCACGCGTGGTCTTTCAATATTACGGCGGCAAAGAAAAGCTGCGGGTATCACGGATGAACTGATGGATGCGGTTGACAAAGGCGACAGCGCAGACTTTTCCGTTGACGAGATTCTCAATCCAAAGGGGTGGGTGCTACTGCATTATCTGATGGATCCCCGTACCGGTCTCGGGCGTTTCAGGAACTTCCGCATTTCAAACTACGATCTGATGATGCAGCTCATCGCATTCTGCATGAACCACACAATTGACGAGATTCTGGAGCTTCCTGATGTCAAAGAGCGCGTCGATTTGTATTTCGACCAGACCGAGCTTTTCAAGGCGCAGCTTCAGAGAATTGCCAAGCTCCACGATAAGGTGGTTGTTCTTGATCTCCGCAACGAAGAGATCATCCATGCCGGAAATCGTTTTATGATCTATGCTTTGTATCCGGAAGCTCAGATTTCTGTTCATGTGGCGTGGGGCTTCCGGAAACAGAATACTGCCGTGATGATCGGTAAATCAATTGTCAACAAAGTCTCTGAGGTTGATATCGGTGAACTGTGCCTCCTGTATGGCGGCGGCGGACACAAGAATGCCGGCACCTGTCAGCTCGACAACGACAAAGTTGATGCCATGCTCCCCGATATCATTCAAGCGCTCAACGCCTGATTACATAAAGCCCATAGTCCCTGACAGATCGTTTTTTCAACCTGACACCGGTTGTCCATCGGTGTCAGGTTTTTTCTTTTTCACACCTGTCAGGGCACGAATCCTCTTTCAGGCTTTCTCATTTTCGTCACCGGACTGGCTGTCAATACTGTCTATAGCGAGCCATTCAGATTCAGGCCTGCAAACCAGCCGGGCGTCAAGATACGCCCACTCTAAAGAAATGACGGTATGAATCTGATACTTCACTCCCCCCTTGCCCGCAGTGGCAATCATGGCACGATCCGGTTTCGCGGTTCCCAGGAAAGATACCGGCAAAAGGAAGCATGACTCATCCGTTTCCGGATGGTAACTTGGCACGACAGCCCGCCAGTTCCAGGAAAGTCTCTTGACTGCATTTTCAATAACTCCCTTCAGGGCATTGTTCAGCTCTCGGTAAGTCTTGTTTAACTCCTCGTTGGCTGTGTTGTTAAGAATTGGCGCAAAGAACTCACGAAAGTCCTTGTATTGCTGTTCCTCGTCTTTCTTTTCGTCCAGGATATTCTTAAGACTTTCATTATAGACATTGCGTCGCAAAAATTCAAGCGGCAACCGCTCGCATCTTTGAATCAAGATATGTGTATCATCGTATTCCGGTATCGTGATGCCATTATTGGAATCAAATTCCAGCTCCCATACAGTGGAGCTGCGTTTATCAAAGTATTTCGGAGGATTTGGCAGTGATTCGAATTTGTCTGTTAGTATTTTACCGTCGCCGCCAATACCGGAAATCGTAAAGCTACTGAGTTGATATTGAGACGGTATGTACAAGAAATGCTTTGGCGTCTGAGAATCATTTTCAACCTTTTTAAATAATGCATAGATGTATTTATACCTTTGGCGATCAGCCAGCCCCGTGTTGAAGACGGCATAGCGTTCGTCACTGCTAAAATAGATTTTATTTTCATTCCATTCATGCGCAAAGGTATAAACCAGATAGTTCGACAGGATCCCATAATCACCCTCCCTACCGAATGTCCATTTTTCAACTAATGCCTTGTTCGCCACATCTTCACAAATATTTTTCCAATCTGCACTCTTGATGCCCGCCCAGATTTTCAGCCAAAGCTTCTTATCATACACTGTCAGCGGAGCGTCTTTATATGTAAAGCCATCATAATACCATCCTCGGCCCTTTTTCCCCCCATGATATGTGCAATACAGGTATAGCTCCCGATTGTCTTCCAGATAATAACCAGTGGGAACAAACAGATGGTCGGCATCATCCTGTGTGCACTCCATACCTTCCTTCAGCCATATCAAGCCGGTCTCAAAACAGCGCGTCTCTATGGTATGAACAACCGTATTGACATCATCCTTGACATCCTTTACGTTTTCCATTAGTCCGGAACGTATCTCATACCAGTCTGCGTTCACCAAGCCATGAAGGATTCCTTCATCGTTCATCTCACCATTGCAAATGAGTTTATTACAGTACCATGTGCTTTTTTCTGTTCCTGTTTCACGGTTCTTAACACAGTACAGATCAATAGAATGACCTTCCTTACTGGTAAAGCCTGAGGGAAATTGGACGGTCTCTTTTTCTGTTGAATACACAAAATCTTTATCTTCCAATTGATTGTAATGGATAGCAAGAACCCGATAAAGCTTCTTTGGATTCTCATTTTCCTGTCCGAAGGCTTCCCCCACCAGGTTCTTTAACGGAGGCAAAAGTGCCCCGGTGTCGATGAAGACAAAGCCCTTAAAATCTCCCTGGCAATGTTTTGGAGCAAATGTGCTCATGGGAGGAGCACTTTCTCCTGCAAATCGAATCCAATTTGGGTAGACGTTTCCATTTTTATTGGGCTCTTTTTTTTCAAATTCTACTTCATCCCCCTCATGGATATCTTCTACATTCAGATTACGTTTGGCCCAGTTTCGACTATTAAACATGTATTCGGTTCCATCCTCTGCGCTAATTACACCCCTAAACGTGAACCTGTCATCCTGACTAATCTGTTTAATGCGCCCTTTCACCATCATCACTCTCCATATTCTCTCTGGCAGCTTTGCTTATTGTTTGCTATTGCCAGATTTATTAAATCTACCTAATACTATTTTAGCACATATAACCCCGTTTGTCCAGTCTCCCCCCATTATTGTACACGGAAATCAATTTTTATCTGCCAGCTACCCAGGGAAAACCTTTTTCTGGCGAAAAAAGGTTTTCCCCGGACCCCTTTCCAAAATTCGCTGTAGAATAAGCCTTGAAGCAATCGGTAAGCACTAACTTCTCATCGTTGTTGACAAAGAATTATCATAGACTTCCAGGCAAGGATTTTTAAAAATTGATTTCCCTGCATTATTGTATGTGTCATCTTCACATAAAATTGCAGAAATAGTCGAAGATAAGCGTGATGAACTTGTACTGGATTCTGACAGCTACAGAACAATGTTAGATAATGACAAACACACGACAGGTGCCCTTCAGATGAACCCTTGAAACACTTGAACGAACACAGGAATTATGCTATAATAATGACAAGAAAAAAGCACGGGAAGGTGATTCGGATGAACAAAGATGAACGGATCGTCAAACTGAAACTGGATGTTTTTTTCAAGCGGGTCTTCGGAAACGAGCAGAACGAAAAAGATCATTGCCGCAATTATCTCCGATTTACTGGAGATGCCCCGTGAGAGCATCCGCTCCATTGCCATCAATAACGTGGAACTGGCACCGGAATATCTGGATCAGAAATTCAGCCGTCTGGATTTAAAGATGGACGTGGACGGCAGGATCGTCAATATTGAGATGCAGGTCAACCGGGAAACCGATTTTGTAGACCGCACATTATTTTACTGGGCAAAGCTTTATAGTGAAGAACTGGGAGCAGGAGAAGAGTACCACACACTGAAACAGACTATCTGCATCAATATTATCAATTTCAATATGTTTGACTGTGAGGATTATCATTCCCATTTCAGAGTGCTGGAACGGGAGCGGCATGAACTTCTCACAGACAAGTTTGCCATTCACTTTTTTGAGCTCAGAAAGCTTGGCAAATGCCGGAAGAATAAACGTATGGAGGATTGGTTCAATCTGATCAACGCAGAAACGGAGGGAGAATTGATGGAACTTCAACAGAAAACGGATATTCCGGAAGTAAAAGACACCATTGTGATGCTGCGACAACTCAGCGCAGACGAGAAAGTCCGCCAGGAGGCTTTTTATCGCGAGAAGCAGCTCCATGATGAAGCGTCTGCATTAGGTTCTGCCCGACGGGAAGGTATTGCTGAAGGTCGTGAAATAAAACGAAATGCACTTGCGGCAATATACACAAAAAGGCACTCATTTTCCCTCATCACCCGAAATGAAAATACAAACAAGCAAAAAAAGACCCGGTCTGACAATCAGATCGGGTCAAATCTTATTCTGCTGAAATATAACATTCCTTGCCCCAGAAGGCAATACCGTATTTGATTACTTTTTCGTTTCTGAACGGGACATAGTATTTGTTGATGTTGATCTGTTCCAGTGCATCCCGGCTGAGCTTTTCTATATCAGACTTTGTTTTGGCACGTTTGGTTTCAATGACTACCGCTACACGCTTTGCTTTATTTTTCACAATAATATCCGATCTGCCCAGACCGGTTTCATCATTGGACTTGACGATAATGCCCCTCCTTCCGGATAATAACCCGACAAGAAACGCATGATAATAATCTTCTTTATAATCAAAATAACTGATAGTCTGATACAGATAATCCGAGATGATCTCGGCAAGCTTATCGGCATCTCCGCTCCATAGGGTATCGAACAATTCCGTTCTGTCATCAGCCCTGACCGTTTCCTCAAACCAGACAGCGATCGTTTGTTCAAACAGCATACGGATTTCCTTATTAGGGAGTTTTAAAGTGAACGGCAGTTCAAACATTCCCTTCACTTCATCGGGATTATTGGAGGTCATGGTGGGCAGTGTTCCGGGAGGGATCGTCAGATAGCCGGTCATGTAGAGCACCGACCAGAGATTAGACTCGTTAGCCGTCAGATCACCGTAGGTAATGTTCGGATTGATGATCTTCCTGACCGTACCCCCTGCCAGCAGGGTTTCAAAGTCTTCCGATACATCATAGTCGCTTTTCAGGAACTTCCGTATGGAATCGTTACCGCTGGTATTTGCCCAGTAGTTCATGGGAGGCTGTTGAGGATTCTTCTGCAAAGCATCGACATAATTCAGCACATCCCAGGGACAGTAGACCTCTTTATTACCAAAGATATACCCGTCATACCACTCTTTAAAAACCGGCTGATGTGTCAGAAGTCCGGTATCTTTTAGGAGCTTGTTCATTTCCTCGTCAGTAAAGCCGAAACATTCATCATAGTCCGTATCGGTGATCGTCTTGATGGAAAGATTGTTAAGACCCGTAAAGATACTTTCCTCAGCGATTCTCAGGCAACCTGTGAGAACTGCCATTTTGAGACAGGGATTGTCTTTCAGAGCCTTGCTGAGCATATACCGCATGATATCGGTGATCTCCCGGTAATAGCCGTTTGCGTCACCCTTTGCCATCGGGACGTCGTACTCGTCAATCAGGAGGATGACGTGCTTGTGATAAAAGTGATACAGCAGATCTGTCAGCAAACACAAGCACTCTGTCAAGTCAGCGCTGCCGGCTTCACGGAGCATAAAACGTTCAAACAGTTTCTTTTGAAGAGGTGTCAGAAAATCAGCGTCATTCAAAAGATAATCATACTTCTCATACAACTTTGAAATAATCGCTCTCAAAAGGTCAAAGGCCGTTGCAAAAGTTGAACCGCCCACATCCTTAAAGCTGACCAGAATTGTCGGATACTGATTCATCCACTGTGCGCAGAGTTCGTGATCTTGTGTGATTTTCAGACCTGAGAATAACTCCCGGCTGTCCTCACGGATATCAAAGAAGCGCTGTAACATGGACATATTCAGTGACTTCCCAAAACGTCTTGGTCTGGTGAAGAGTGTCACTTTTGCTTTGCTTTGTCCGACCAACTGGTCGATCAGCATTGTTTTGTCAATATAATACATTTTATTCTCGCGTATTTCACGGAAATCGGTATTGCCGACGGGCATATAATATTTCATCATCTTACTCGCTCCCTTCGCAATCGTTCTGATATTAGTTTACCACAACAGCCTGTTTCTTTCAACCAAAAAGCCAAAAGTCTGCCTCACAAGATGACCTTGCAGGGCAGACTTTCGGTTCAGTTACTCAATGATGTACAACCGCTTTGATCAAAGATAAAGACGACGGATGTCCTTGCGGATTGCCTTGACCTGCCGGATGAAAGACTGATACTTCCGATCAATTTCAAAAGTTGATTTTGCCTGAAGAAATGCGATTGCAGCGGCTTTCATTTTAATAGAAGCCATGATACAAAAATGTGTATTGCTTTCGGCTGA
>ONEU01000045.1 GCA_900316925.1 uncultured Eubacteriales bacterium | reverse complement strand
GCTTGCGGTTCACTACACTTGGCGGTAACTACCCATGACGGGACTTTCACCCGTTAGATTAGTGTCATGCCCGACACACATGAACAAAGCCTGTCATACGACAACCGTGTGACAGGCTTTTTACTTATTCAGGCTGTTTCATGGACGCACGGAACACCTCATAGGCTTTCTGTTCCAATGTGTGATCGGGCTTGGCGGTAATGGTCTCTCCGGTCCTCTCCGCCAGCTGACGGATCAGATAATCGGTAAACTGCGGATTTCTCACCAGCAACGGTCCAATGATGTAGGTCAGATAGAAATTGCCGTTGACAAGGATGCTCCCGTCTGCGGAAACCGTACCGCTGTGGTTCTCAAAACCAATCAACTCCTGTTCCGTCAGTTTACAGGGTACGCAGACATCCCTGACCACCCTGCTGCCGTAGGTAACGGTGAAATCAGCTATTCCAAGAGCCTCCCGCACCGTCTCACCCACGGTGATCTGCTTGCCGAACAGTTCCATGCTGTTGCCGGTAGCCAGCAGCATCCCGCCGTTCTGATGATAGGCGGTCAGCTCTTCCCGATGACTCAGAAGATCGTCCAGCGCCAGCAGCAGGTTCTGCTCCGTACCGGAACCGATATACAGAAAGTCATAATCCTCAAAACGGATGGAATCGCCCAGGCTCAGGTGATCCACCGACAGTTCAATGCCTGCTTCACGCAGATGACAGGCCAGCGCTTTCATATTGCCGGTGTCGCCGTAGAGATTCATCAGATCCGCATATAAATGGGCTGCTTTTATCATAGTCGTTCTCTCCTTTATTCCTGGATCTCATTCACGGAATGGATAAAGGGATCAATATAGTCAAAGTTCAGGATTCCGTATACATTGCCCTTGGTCTGACGATCGAACACTTCTCCGGCGTGGTCAAGGTTCTCCAGAATGATGAGCTTATCCTCCGGTACTCCTGCCAGCTTCATCCTCACGGCAAAGTCATAACGGTATGGCCCGGCACAGACCACGTTTTCAAGCGTGCCGTTATTCAGCAGCTCAAAGTGAATGTCATAAAGCCAGGACAGGTCAAAAAACTCATAGCGGCGGCTGATCTCCCGCAGTCCGAGAACAATCGTCTTGGGCGAGGGATCGAGGGCGGCAGCGTTGACGGCAAGATTGTAGGTGGCATTGTTTTCCGCCTTGCAATTGAGCGCCACATATTTTCTGCCGTGCTTTGTGATCTCGTGATAGATCTTATCCTGGATATGCAGAGCGCTGATGGCCTGCAATGCCTGCTCGCTGTCTTCCCCTGACAGGCTCAGCACCGCATAGGCGGCAATGATATTATACAGATTGAACAGGATCAGCTCGTTGGCACGGAGCTTCTGGCTGCCGTTAATGGTCAGCTCCCTGCTCTCCGGATCAACCCCGGTAATGGCAAAGTCGATGTCCTTCCGTCCAAAGCCGCAGGACGGACATTGGAACCCTCCCACGCTGCCATAGTGACGGAAGCTATAGGTAAGCTTCGTGTGACAGGCGGGACAGTAATTCTGGTCACGGACGTCTCCCCTGTCCTCCTCATAGCTCATAAAGCAGTGGTCTATACCAAAGCAGGAAAGCCGGTTATCGGTGACAAGTGAAAATCTCTTTGTAACCGGGTCGTCGCCGTTGACAATCAGGTGTGTTTTTTCAGGGATCGCCTTGCGGATCTCCTCGGCAACCAGATCAAAGTCTCCCTGGCGCGGAGGCTGATCACGGGTGATGTTGCTGATGACAAGATAGTCCGGCTGTATGTACTTGGTGATAAATTTGAGGTAGCGCTCATCCGTCTCCAGAACGAGTGCGTCCTGCTTCATCCTGCCGGAAAAGGATACGTTGCGGATCACGGTGGAAGCCACGCCGTTGAGTAGATTGGAGCCTTCCAGATTATGTGCAACCGTCTTCCCGCAGGCACGCAGCGCTTCGGCAATGATCCTCGTGGTGGAGCCCTTGCCGCAGCTTCCTGTGACCATGATGATGGTGCCGGGGTACCGGATGGTCTTCAGGTAGCCGGGAAACAGCTTCAGCACCAGCTTACCGGGAAAGCTGCTTGCGTTATAGCGCAGGATGCGTTCCGCCAGAAAAACGCTTTTGCCAATGAGAGTTCCGAGAAATCGTTTCAAAATATCCGCCTCTTTATCCTTTGGTTTACAGCCCGTCTGTACATTCAGATGACCGTTACTACTATACCATAAATCCGCCGGAAATTGCAGTCAATTTTCAAAAAAATAAAAACAAGATTCGACCCCGGAAAAAATTTTTTTTAGAATAATTATCCAAATTCGACAGATCCGCCGGAAATGTACAGAAATATCACGTTTTTCTCCGTCATTTTCCTTGACAGACGGCTGTTTATCATGTAAATTGTATTATGGCGTGGAAATATCCCGCGGAAAACGATTCAAATCAAGGAAAAGAAGGGTGACTATGGAGCAGAAGAATCCCCGTATTCCCGAGCAGCAACCTCACTCTACCGATGATACCATCAAGCTGCTGGAACAGATGAGTCAGAAGGATAATGCAGATCGTCTGGCATACGCCAAACGAAAAAAAGCCGCAGCTCAGAAAAAGGCTTCCCTGGAGAAAACGCAGAAAAAAAGAAAGATCATCATTACGGTCTCATCACTTCTCTGTATCCTCGCATTAACGGTGGGGATCGTGTCGGCAATCGGCGCTTCCAACAAGGGCGTCACCACTGCCCATCCGGAAGCCGATACCTCACAGACCTCGGTGGACAAAACTGCCGCTCTTCAGGCTGTGGCGGAGATCTCCAAGGAACCTGAACCCGTTGACAATAAACCGAAGTACCGGATTGACCATCAGTATAAGGTCAATACCAAGCGTCTCTCCAAAGACATTATGAAAACGCTGAACGAGGAGATCAGTGCGGAATTTGTCGCTCTCTATGACGTCACGGCGGATGAGTTCATCTACCTGAAAAACGGCGACAAGAAATGCTATCCCGCCAGTACCACAAAGATCCTGACCGCTATTGTGGCCAGTCAGATCATCACCGACCCGCAGACAGTTATCACCGTCGGGGATGAGATCAGTCTCATCGGCGAGGATTCCAGCGTGGCCTATCTGGAAAAGGGAATGCAGCTGACCTTTGAAATGCTGCTCGACGCCCTGATGCTCCCCTCCGGCAATGATGCCGCTTATACCATCGCCGTAAACTGTGCCCGTATCTATGCAAAGAACCCGAAGCTCCCCAACAAGGATGCCGTGAAGCTCTTTATGGATCTGGTCAATGACGCCGCCCAGCAGATGGGCGCTTCCGGCACCCATTATGTGACGCCGGACGGCTGGCATGACGACGATCACTATACCTCCGCCATTGATCTGGTCAAGTTCGGCGACTACGCCAAAACCGTCCCGTTGGTAGCTAAGTCCTGTAGCAAGGACTATGCCGAGTGGAAGCTCGTAAAAGGCGGCACTCTCGGCTGGTTCAACTCCAACAAGCTCATCCGCTGGGATTCCGGCCTCTACTCTCAATACTGTGACGGTATCAAGACCGGCTTTACCGACCAGGCAGGCACTTCCGTGGTGGCTTCCGCTACCATGAACGGCCATACCTTTATCGTATCGGTGATGAATGCTGATAATCTCTACTCCAAATACGAGGACTGCCACAAAATGTTTACCTACGCCTTTGACCTGTACGACGAAAAGTACACCGTCGGATGATTATCCCGACAGCGCTCCCATCAGCATCCCGAATACGTCCCCGAAATTGATTTCTTTGACGTCCTCTGCGGCGGCAATCGGATACTCTGCTATCTGTTTGCCGCCGCTTTTGTACAGGATCTGCCCCACAACCGCTCCTTTGACAATGGGCGCTTCCAGTTCCTGCGGCAGGATCACCTCTGCCTTGAGCTGTTTCCCGCTGCCCTTCTCCATCAGCAGCGGATGACTGACGGCTGCTGTGGTACCCACCTTGTCGCACATCCCGTTTCTGACCGGAAGCTCCGTCACCGCTCCCTCCGGCAGTTCCGGTTTCACCATTGCATAATTGGCAAAACCGTCATCCAACAGCTTGGCGGCATCAGCAAACCGTTCCTTGCCGCTGGCACTTCCCAGCACAACGGCAACCAGACTCAGGCCGTCACGCTCCGCCGTTGCAGTGATACAGCTGCCCGCCTGGGATGTCGTGCCAGTTTTCAGACCCGTGATCCCCTTATAGCTTTTGAGCAGCTTATTGGTATTGACAAGCTGTGTCTTGCCGCCCCGCAGTTCATCCATCCAGATACCGCTGTATTCCAGGATTTTCGGGTGCCGGAGCAGCTCCTTCGACATCACGGCCACATCGTATGCACTTGTCACATGACCCTCCTCGTCCAGTCCGTTGCAGTTCTTGAACACGGTCTCCTGCATCTTCAAGGCTGCGGCCTTCCGATTCATCTCCGCCACAAAGGCTTCCTCCGTACCGCAGAGATGCTCCGCCAATGCCACGGCGGCATCATTCGCACTGGCGACGATCGTGGCTTTGATCATGTCATCAGCTGTCATAGTCTCCCCCGGCTCCAGCCAGATATCCGATCCCCCCATAGACGCTGCATGGGAAGACGCTGTGATCGTATCGGTAAACTGCAATTTTCCGCTGTCAAGCGCCTCCATTACCAGCAGCAGCGTCATCACTTTCGTGATAGAGGCACAGGCTCTTACCTCATGGGCGTTTTTCTCAAACAACACTTTCCCGGTGGCAGCATCCATCAGGATTGCCGAGGGGGCTGTCAGTTCCTCCCCGGACAGCGCCGTCACACTCCCCCGCGGCAGGGCTGTGAACACTAATACCGCAGCCGCCAGAACAGAAATCAGCTTAAATAATTTCATACCGCACCTCCTGTTATATTCCCTAAAGAATATGCACAGAGGGTGCGGTATTATTTCGGTTTATTTTTTATTTCTTGGCCTCGATGTCTTCCCCTTGGGCTGCTCGATGGCCGCAGGTGCCGAAAAATCCTGGTCAAGGAAACTCTCGATCTCCCGTTTCAGGCGGGCTACCGGCAGTCCGACCACATTGTAATAATCTCCCTTGATCCCCTTGATGAACAGTGCTCCCTTATTCTGGATCCCGTAGCCGCCTGCCTTGTCATAAGGCTCCGTGGTCACAACATACGACTCGATATCCTGCTCGGTGAGAGGATAGAACTCCACCTCCGTCACCTCGGAAAAGCTATGGAACCTGCCCATATAATACAGACAGCAGCCTGTGATGACACGGTGCGTCTTGCCTGACAGCAGCTGCATCATGGCTCTGGCATCGCTGGTGCTGCGGGGCTTGTTGAGAATCTTTCCCTCAATGACAACAGAGGTATCACAGCCGATCACCAGCGTCTTCTCCCGTCCGCGGGACACATTCTCCGCCTTCAGACAGGCAAGGTACTCGGGACATTTTTCCACGGCAAGATCCCTCGGCACCAGCTCCCGGATGTCCGATACCATGATGCGGAACTCATCATAGATCATCGAAAGCAGCATTTTTCTTCTTGGTGAGGCAGAAGCCAGTATGATATCCATGTTATTCATCCTTTCTCTTCACGGTCTTGTATCGCCAACAGTTCTTTATAGATATCCCCTTTTTTGAAGCCTGTCAGCCGGGCACTCTCCTTGGCGGCATCCGAGGATGAGGCACCGGATGCGCACAGGTCGGCAGCAAGCCTCACGGCGTCCTCCAGCGTTCCGTCCTGTACGGCCGGCTTCTCCGCTCCCTCCAGGATGAGAACAATCTCACCCTTGACGCTGCCGTCCGCATAGCGCTCCACCGCTTCCTCAAGCGTGGTACGGATGACTTCCTCATGGATCTTCGTAAGCTCCCGCACAATGGATATCCGGCGGTTGCCAAAGCACCGGTACATATCCTTGAGAGTCGATGCCAACTTATGCGGCGCTTCATAGAAGATCATCGTGCGTTCTTCGTTTTTCAGGGACAGCAGATGCTCCCGACGCCCCGGCTTATTAACGCTCAGAAAGCCCTCAAAGGCAAAACGTCCGGTGGGCAGTCCCGAGATGGCAAGGGCGGAAGCAAGCGCCGTTGGCCCCGGCACGACACATACAGGAATATGCCGTTCCGCACACTGTCTGACCAGGATCTCACCGGGATCGGAAATACAGGGCATTCCCGCATCCGTGACGATAGCGCAGTTCTCGCCGTTTTCCAGACGGCGGCAGATCTCATCTCCCTGTTCCCGGGTATTGAATTTATGATAACTCACCATGGGAGTATGAATGTCAAATTTATTCAGCAGCTTGATGGTTACACGGGTATCCTCCGCTGCAATGAAATCTACGCCTGACAGCGTTTCGATGGCTCGCGGGGAAAAATCGGACAGGTTGCCGATGGGCGTTCCCACTACAAACAGCTTTCCGCTCATGTCAGATAGGCCTCCTTATACGCACCGTATATGCGGATCATCTCTTCCGACAGTCTGCCGTCCTCCTGCTCGATCAGGAGCGTCGGCTCTACGATCAGTCCTCCGGGATTGCCGCCCCGTCTGCCCTCGATCAGAAACAGCTTGGGCGCCTTGGACACCCGCTGCTGGACAAACCGCAGACGCTTCGGTTCTATTTTATGCTCACGCATGGAACAGATCACATCACTCAGACGTTCAGGACGCTGACACATACAGAGCTTCCCTGAAAAATTGAGCAATCGGGAAGCTGCAAGGGCAATATCGTCCATCGTACAGAGCATCTCGTGCCGGGCAATGCGCTGGGACTGCTGCGGATTGACGATTCCCGTACCGGCAGCCTTGTAGGGCGGGTTACAGACCACCATATCATAGCTTGCCAGCTCCAGCTTGCCTTTCAGATCACAGAGATCGGATTCCAGCACGGTGATCCTGTCCTCCAGACCGTTGAGCTCCACGCTTCTCCGGAGCATGGAACAGGCTTCCGACTGGATATCCACCGCTGTGACGCTCTTCGGCACTCCATTGCGACTCCAGATCAGCGGGATCGCACCGCAGCCCGTGCCCAGCTCACAGGCTTTATCGTTTTTTCCCGGCTGTGAAAAATGTGCGAGCAGGACCGTATCCGTTCCAAAGCCGTGTCGGGGTGATACGATCACCCGGACCCCATTGCCCAGGGGTTCCAGTTTCTCTCCCGGCTGCAGCATCCGCTCTCCCTCCGTTCTGTTTCATTCCGTTTTTTCAAACGCTGTGGAATCATTATACCATATCTTTTCATGTCCGTAAAGCATCAACTTTATTTTCGCACGAAATCAGTTTTGACCTGCCAGTTACCAGGGAAAACCTTTTTCTGGCGAAAAAAGTTTTTCCCCGGACCCCTTTCCAAAATACGCTGATTGATTTCCGTTTTTTTCGTCAAACCGTCTCTCTAAAAAAGTGAAGGAAACACCGTTTTTGCCGGTGTTTCCTTCGGAGGTATCGTTTGTCAGCCGATAAAGAATTGTGTCCAGTAAAGCACGCCGCCGCTTTCGTAGCAGCCGATCCCGATTTTGCTGAAGGACGAGGAAAGGATGTTCTTCCGGTGTCCCTCTGAGTTCATCCAGCCCTGTACCACCTGTTCGGGAGTGCTGTATCCGTAGGCGATATTCTCACCTGCGGCACGATAGGTCACACCCGATTCATCGGCAGCGGTAAAACAGGAGGTTCCGTTGGGACGGGTGTGTGAAAAGGACTGCACGAGCTCCTTTGCACGGACGTGCGCCACCTGCACGGCACCCTCATCGGCACTCAGCTTTCCGAGTCCGTAACGCTCCCTCTCCACATTGACCAGTCGGAGTACTTCATTCTCATAGGCGGTGTTAAAACCGGCAGCACTCCCTGTTTCCGGCTTCGGTGTTTCCGGCTTGACGGCGGGAATATCAGGAATGGTGGGGATTTCCGGCTCTGCCGCCGGAGTATCAGGATTGGGTGCCGATGCGGACGGCTGAGAATCGGAAGGGACCGTGATCTCCTGACAGCAGCCATCCGGACAATATCCGCCCAACTGTTGTAAAACGGAATAGATTCCCTGGCCGTTTTCTGCCCCCAGCTTCTGCATCACCTTCTGAAGATCCTCACAGCTGCCGTTTGCGGGACACAGCATCCGGATCTGTACCGGCAGGTCGCAGGAATCAGCCCGCGCCGTCACCGACGACAGGGGCAGCAGGGCAAGAACGGATAAACCGACACTTAGGATTCTTGAAATCTGTTTTTTCATTGTATAAAACTCCTTTCGTAATTGTTGGCTGTTCGCCTCTTTTATCCTACTCCGCTTGCCTCGTGATTTCAACGCACAAATGCTGGAAGAATTGTCAGAATCATCAAAAAAACAGCACACCGACAGTGTAGTTCGGTGTGCTGAAAGGATTATGCTTTGTGAAGGTCAAGCTCGATTGCCTGGAGATGCAGGAGCAGCTTTTTCAGTTCCTTATCCCGGTTCTCCCAGAAATCGGGCAGCCACATCCGGTAAATGCTCCAGCCGAGTCCATTGAGTACGGAGATCTGTGCCACCTCACGGTCACGGGTGCACTGTGCATCACGGTAGGTATAACCGTCAAGCATGATGCCGAGGAGGTATTTATCGGGATTGTTGTTATCTACCACGCCGATATCCACACGGAAACGGGAGTGTCCGATGGAGGTGTCGGTATGGTAACCGTTCTGTTCCAGATAAGCGCAGATTCGCTTGGCAACTGAGGATACCTCATAGCTCTTGACGCTGTTGTCACTGCTCTCTGACAGCGGCTTGCCCTGAGCGTATTCAATAAAGGAGCGCAGGGCATGAACTCCCAGTGAGGAGGTGGATGCCGTTCTGATCTGATCGGCTTCCACAGAGGAAAAGACAACCATTTCCTTCCTGGCTCGCGTGACGGCTACATTCAGACGGCGCCAGCCTCCCTCTCGGTTCAGCGGGCCGAAGTTCATATAGACCTTGCCGTTCTCATCCGGTCCATAGCCGATGGAGAACAGAATGACATCACGCTCATCCCCCTGTACGTTCTCCAGATTCTTGATAAACAGCGGTTCCTCGCTGTTATATGCCCAGGCTTCGAGAGCGGTGTCTTTCTTGCAGGCTTCAGTGAGCAGATCGTCGATCAGGTTCTGCTGCGAAATATTGAAGGTCACGATACCGACACTCTGTCCGGAAAGCTCTTTATCCTTGGAGCGTCTGATCAGCTCTTCAATGATCGCGGCGGCTTCGGCTTCATTGGTACGGCTGCTGCCGCGCTTGAATGTGCCGTCCACATGGACCAGACTGACCTTCTTCTCCCTCTCGTTGACAGACGGGAAGGTGTAGAGCTTGTTCTCGTAGAAATTGCTGTTACTGAACGCGATCAGGCTTTCATGGCGGCTGCGGTAATGCCAGAGCAGATGTGCCTGTGACATTCCCAATGCCAGACAGTCATCCAGGATGCTCTCCAGATCCTCCTCTTCGATCTCCTCTTCATCGGTATTGCTGCCGGTGAAGAAACTGGTGGGCGGCATCTGCTTGGGATCGCCCACGATCACAGCCTCCCTGCCGCGGGCAATCGCTCCGACGGCCTTGCAGGTGGATATCTGAGAGGCTTCGTCAAAGACCACGATATCAAACGGCTCACGCTTCGGATCAAGGTATTGTGCCGCCGAGATGGGGCTCATCAGCATACACGGACAGATCAGCGGCAGGATGGAGGCAATCTGTTCAAACAGCACCCGGATACTCACGCCGCGTCCGCCGCTCTTGATGGCCTTCTGCAGGATACGCACCTCGTTGGTGTGATCCAGCGCCTTACCGGCAGTATCCAGAAGACGGCAGTATATTTCCTGCTTGGCAAGCTCGTGAACGGTCTTGTCCGTCTCCTTGAAACGGGAGATCGCCTCGTTGAACATAATGCCGTTGAAGCGTGAGAACGCTGCTTCTTTGTCGATCGTGGCAATAATCAGCCCCTTATAAATGCTCTTGCGGTAGACATCGGTGAGTTCATCTGCGGACAGTCCGTTCTCACAGGCGGTGATCATCGGCGTGAGTCCTGCCTGCTGTGCGGATGCCTTGACAGCGTTCCAGTTGATCTTCTCACGGAGCTGATTCACCGATGCCTGCAGATCCTCACACAGCTTGCTCTCTGCCGGCAGATACGGCTCATTATCCGACGGTTCCGAAATCGACAGCAGCTGATAGAGAGACTGCCGGTTCTGTTCCCATCCCGTCCTGCGGTCAAGAAGCTCGCGGACTGCCGATGCACTGTCAGGCGTTACGGACCTGCAAAGAGCCTCACTGCCCTTATTCCGCACATTTCCGATCAGCGGGACTGCCTGTTCAGCAACACTCCTGGTCTTCGCCCAGTCAGTATTGGCACCCGTATAATACGCCCCCAGATCACGGTAACAGCCGTCCAGCAGCTGTCTGGCATGGTTGTACTCCCGGTGGTACTGCTCGATCTGGTCAAGCTGCGGTGCCACCATCTCCGCTGTCAGCATCACATTTGCATAGGGCTGAAGGGTTTTGAGATAATTCTTCTGGGCAAAGTGCTTTTTCAGCGCCCAGCTGTTGCAGGCTTCGTTCCAGCCGTTTTTCAGCTGCTGGATATTCTGGAGGAACATTTCAGGCTTCCACACGGCATCCAGCTGTGAACGGACAGCCGTGGAATGCAGGAACGCATTGCACATCGCAATAATATTGCCAAGCTGCTGTTCGGGCGCGTCATACTGCACCCACTTCGGCGGCAGAGATGCCAGCTTGCAATAATCATCGGCAATGGCCAGGAAGCTCTCCAGTTCCTTTCGGGTTTTCAGCCGGATGACAGGAGCCGCAGCCGATACCTTCTCCGCTGACTGACTGAGCTGCTCCACCGACTGCCTGTATTTTGCGGCAGCGGCAGGCACCTCCGCTTTCAGGCTCTGACTGTATGCGGTACATCCCACTCGCTGCAGACGGATCTGGCTCTCCGGATCAAGCTCCCGGGCAGCTGCCGTCATGCGGGACAGCTGTTCTTCGTTATCCGTCAGCATGGCAGGCGTCAGACGGTTGATATACCCGCCGTCAAACGATACCTCCCTGACGCTGTCCTGGTAGGCTTCATAGCGGTCCACCATCTCATAGAGCGACAGTCCGGAGTTCTGCTGCTTGTGCAGCGCCTCCACATAGGCATCCAACTCCCCACGCTGCCGGGCATAGCGCTCTGCCAGGGATGCATAGCTTTCGGTTCGGCTCATGGCAGCCGCTTCCATCGACTGACGGAGCTGGTCGAGCACATCCCGCTTTTTCGATTTATTGGAATGGAGCTGCAGGCAGAACGGGCCGATTCCCAACTGCTCCAGACGTTTCTGTACAACGGACAGCGCCGCCATTTTTTCGGCAACAAACAATACCTTCCTGCCCTGGGCAAGCTCATTGGCGATCAGAGCCGTAATTGTCTGTGACTTACCTGTTCCGGGAGGGCCGTGCAGGACAAAGCTCTTTCCGGCAGCAGCAGCTTTGATGGCATTGAGCTGTGATGCATCCACCGGTACGGGGAGAATGGTGCCGTCCTCGTCAATCCTCTCTCCTACTGCCAGGGTCTCCCCCTGCTGTTCCAGACTGCCGTCGATCAATGCCTTGACAATCTTATTCCTGGCAAGGTCATCGGCACGGTTATGCAGATCGTTCCACATCACAAACTGGGAGAACGAAAAGTTGCCGATCACCGCTCCCTCCAGAACATCCCAGCGGGGCTGCTCCATCACCGCATGACGCACGATCGTGAATACCTTTTTGATGTCGCTGCCGTGTTCATCCGTGGGCAGGGGATCCAGACCGCCGATCTCGATATTAAAATCCTGCTTGAGCATCTGCAGCAGGGTAATATTCATCTGACTGTCATCATTCCGCAGCCGCAGTACATAACCTGCTTTTGCAGACTTTCTCACCAGGTCGATCGGCACCATCACCAACGGTGCATACCGGGGCTTCTGGCTTTTCGGTGTCTCATACCATCGCAGCATTCCGATGGCAATATACAAAGTATTCGCACCGTTCTCCTCCAGGGCTGTCTTGGCGGCACGGTACAGGGATACTACCGTTTTATTCAGCTCGGTCTCGCTCAGTGCAGAGCGAAGCCTCTTATTCTTAAGCTCATTCTCCAACAGGGGCCTGATGCTCTCCACATCCCCCAACGATTCGAGGGTCAGGTCCCCCATGCGGATCTCCTCCGGCTTCGGTGCAATCAGAAAATCCGTTCCGTCCGCCACCTCATCCTCCAGCTTATCCGCCTCCGCTACCAGCAGCGGAATGAGGTTCCGGCTCAGGCGCATATTGATGAGGGTGTTCCGCAGACCGAGGTCGAGCAGCTTTCTCTCCCATTGGGCCATCTTTCCCACAGGCTGTGCAGGTCCGTCCGCAGATGTCACATCTATCCGTGCGGCAACATCCGTCGGCTTCTCCGTCAGTTCCCTGTTGCTGCGCTCATCCCGGACAATTTCATATTTGCCGTTATGCTCCACCCGGATCGGCAAAGGCTTGATGCCGCTCACACGGGCACGGAAAACATCCGTGAAGTATTCAATGGAGCTGGGATCCTGCAGGGTACGGGTCGCAGCAGCTACGGCATCATCAAAGGAGATATTCTTGCCGGAGACCATAGCGGTACACTCTACTGCCACGATCTCGTTGATACCGTCTGCGAGCTTCTTGCTCAGGAATGACGCATCATATCCTACCGCTTCGGTGAAATTCTTCTCCTCCAGCCACAGCGCCACAAACGTATGGGTCGGCAGCATGACAATGATGGGATGCAGACCCATAGCCTCCAGGCAAGAGGCATACAACACCGACAGATCAATACAGGTGCCCATCCTGGTTGAAAGCACCGCATCACACAGCCGTATGCGCTGTCCAACGGCTTCAAAACTGGCTGTCGGTACGGAATAAACAATATTCTCCTTTTGCAGCGCACCGTAAACCGCCGCCGCCATTTTCTTCACTCGGTCGGGATCACGCTGCTGATAGGCATCCAGAGACGGATCACCTGTCCATTTTTTCAGCAGCTCTGCCGCAGCAGCGTTGATGCTGGTGATGGCGGGATGGTTCGGCGTGACATAGGCGGCGATAATCTCCGGAAAGAATGCCGATCCGCACCATTCGTCAAATGCCAGCACACGGATCTCCTTGCTGCACTTGCACAGCATCCCATCCTCATTGACCAGTGTAAAAAACAAATTATCCCGCACGCTCTCCGTCAGCGGCGCCAGCATGGAGCCGTCAACCTTCAACGCAGGTGCCTTGATCGAGAACTCCGCACGGGGAGATATCTTCTCGATTTTCACTTCGGTCATCTCGACAAACTGCTGTTCACTCCAGATACGCAGCGTGATGCCTGAAAACTCCTCGTCGGTCTGGTTCTGAATGGCAATCTCACTCACAGGCGTAATGCCGTTACTGTAAAACGCATAGTTGATAATTCCGGATGTACTGACGGTCAGCGCTATTTTTTCGGTTGTTTCCATCTGTATGCACTCCCTATCGTTTCTTTTTTCGGCTCATAGGATGATTGACAGAATTATACCATATTCTGTCATAAATAACAACAGATAACCACAAAAAACCCACGGAAATCAATTTTGACCTGCCAGTTCCCGGGGAAAACCTTTTTCTGGCGAAAAAAAGGTTTTCCCCGAACCCCTTTCCAAAATTCGCTGATTGCACACAAAAACACCACCGCTGACTGAAACGGTGGTGTCCGGCTGAAATCAATTCTGTACAGGCTGACGCACCTGTTTTTCTTTAGAAAATAATTATCTCACTACGGTGATCTTGCAGCTTGCTTCCTTTCCGTTGTAGGTACGCACGGTCACCCAGGCTGTACCGGGACTTACGGCTTTGAACTGGCCCGTTCCGTCGGTCTTTGTCATCCTGATGATCGATGAATTACTGCTGCGGAACGTGCGGTTCGCACAGCCGGCATTACTCGCAATGACTGCGCTGAGGGAGGCTGTCTGGCCAACCTTCAGCTTCATTGTTTTCTGATTGACGGCTACCCATGTGGGAGCCGATCTGACGGTGACCTTGCAGGCGGATTCTTTTCCGTTATAACTCCTGACCGTCACATACGCCACACCCTGCTTTACGGCGGTAAATTCTCCCCGCCAGTCTGTCCGGGTCATCCGGACGATACTGCTGTTACTCGTGCGGTAGGTACGATTTGCAGAGGATGTACCGCTGTTCACACTGGAAGTCAGCGTGTATTTCTCTCCGACCCCCATCACCACAACGCCCTTTGAAATCGAGATCCTTGACGGTGCCGGCTTCACGGTGATCTTGCAGGATTCTTCCACGCCGTCAGCGGAACGGGCAGTGATCCATGCGGTTCCTGCTCCGACCGCTTTCACCTTTCCGGTGGCAGTTACCGTCAGGATCCTGGAATTGGATGTGCGCCAATTCACCAGAGTGGATCGGGCATTCTTCACGGTTGCCTTGAGTTGAAAGGTCTCCCCTTTTCCCATGGACATCTCCGTTTTATTGAGCACCACCGAAATCTGTTTGTTCCCGGAGAGCTTTAGTCCGGAGCATTCGCTGTTATAACCGATCCCAATCCCGTCTCTTTCCTTCGTACTGCCGGTGGCATTGCCGGAAATGGTAATATTTCTGGTGCCGATACAGTAAACGCCATAATCCGTGCAGCGCACCACCGTATTGCCGCTGATACTGCTGTCGGCGGTCTTTGACAGCGTGATTCCGGCGCTGCCGCACTGCTTGATCGTATTATTGCGAATGGATGAATTTCTGGCGGTCCTTTTGTTCTCCGCCACACTGCTGACAGGTCCCGGCGTCAGGAAAACGCCGATCTCGCCGCAGTCTTCAAACGTACATGACTGCACCGTTGTCGCTGCGGACGCAGAATTATGGATCCCGTTGGTACCGACTTTTGAAAAATGACAATTGAGAATCTTCGTGCCGGTCGAGAGATTGACGTGCATTCCGTAGTTCTCCGTATTGTTCACGTTATTTCCTGTGTACGACCTGCCTTCAAGCGAACAGGTGCTTCCGACCTTCAGCCCGTCGCACTCCATCACCATGATTCCCACTCCGGAACGGGCTTCCCCGCGAAGTTCATCATAATCCAGCCCCTGATTGAGGGTAACATGATTGACGCTGTTTCCGGAGACGGTACAGTTCGCGCCGCAGCGGACGCACTTGATGCCGTCACCCTTCACATTACAGATACTATTTCCAAGAATGGAGATATTATAGGCTTTCGAGGCGGTCACGTTACCGTTGCTGTCGCAATCGCCGCCGTATACATAAATACCGTGACCTCCTGCCTGGTTGACATGGTTGCGGGCAAATGTCACGTCATGGCCGCTGTATACACACACTGCCTGACTGAGGGTTTTATTGAAAGTACAGTCCTTGATCGCGGTATGGTCTGTCCGGTATAGAAAGACAACGCCGTTTTGCGTGGAACAGCCGCCGTTGACATTCAAGGACTGCAGCAGATTATCCGATGATGCCGACAGCTTGATCAGGGTGGATCTGCTGTCAAGATTCCATTTTCCCCCGCGGATGATGTTTCCTTTTTTGGAATAGGAGACAAACAACAATCCGTTTTTACCGGTTATGACCGCTTTGGTGGCATCAATTTCCGCACCATTATAAAGTGAAATCGTTTTATCTATCGTAAAGTTTCCCACCAGCCGAATCACAGTACGTCCGTTATTTTTATAATTCGGATCATTGTGATTCATCAGTGCCTTTTGCAGACTGTCTGCAGTCGCCCCCTTACTGGCATCCAGCACAACCGTCGTTTTTTGTGCCGCGGAAACAGATGTGCTCCCCACAGCCACAGCGGCGGTCGGCGTGCCCCAGAATGCAGCGCCTGCCAGCGTCAGTACCGCCAGAAAAACAGCTTTTACCTTACAATGCTTCATTTATTTACCTCCACATAGTATTGAATCTCGTGTTCGATTAGTGATAATGACGAAGTTCCATCTATCATTATAGCATAGTTTTCATTATAATCAATACTATAGGACATAAATGTTGCATTTTTTTGTTAGTTTTGTTTATCGGCTCACTTTCCCGCCCGGTCCGTTGTTATTCAATATAGAATACCCTGTTTTCCTTCCGGGGAGCCGGAGAGGGCAGTTCCCCGTCCGTATAGCCGATGACACAATGTCCGATGCCCTCATATTCTCCGCTGATGCCCTGTCCGGAAAGCCATTGCTTCCATTCTTCCGTTTCAAATTCTTCCTTGGCCCGGTGGATCCAGCAGCTGCCAAGCCCTACGGAATGCGCCGCCAGCATCAGCTCTCCCATCACAAGGCTCCCGTCGTACACATACGTCGGACGGCTTTTATCTGCCAACACCAACAGCACTACCGGAGCGCCGTAGAATGGATCAAACGACGGGTCCCATCCGCCGATCTGACAGTTTGCGGCTGACAAGCGGTCGCGTACCTCCCGGTTACTGATGGCCACGATCACCGTAGACTGCATCCCGCGCCCGTTTGCCGCATAGGTGCCTGCCGTGACGATCTGTCCGATCAGTTCCTTCGGTACAGCGTCGGATTTGAATTTCCTGGTACTTCTTCTCTCACAGATTGCCTGAATGACTGCGTTCATAAATGATTCCGCCTTTCCTTTGATTTGATATCCCTATCATAATATAAAAAAACAGGGAAAGCAAGACTGAACTGCTTTCCCTGTCACATTCCTGGTTACGCGTCCGATTCCCGTATGGGAATATCAAACATCACCTGTCCGTCGGCATTGATCATCCGATAGACCAGATAAAACTCCTTGAGCTTATAATGTTCCCGGACTTTTTTGATATCTCTCGCTATTGACGATACCTGAGATTTCATGGTCTTTTTGGTATATTCCGTCACAAGCTCCAGCTCCTCATCGGACAGATTCTGGTACTCCGTCATGTTCAGGGCGATGACAAATGCATCCTCCCCCTCTACAAAAACATTGATGGTGTACTCATCTGACCGATAGGAGGTATCGGCAATATTCTGCATCCTGGAAATAAAACTCTTTCCGTCATCTGTTTCCGACCATTCCTTGAACGATTTCCGATTGCCGTATGTCACATAGAAATATACGGCAACACCCACGGCAATGGCAAGAAGGACAATGGCCACCTTGATGACCGTGTTCTTGTTACTCTTCGGTAAACTTGCCGTCGTCACTCGCGGGACATTATTGAACGAAGAAAATGCCGGGTCTCCGACAGAGCCTGACTGATAGCCGGAGGACGGATCGGAAAACATAAAGTTCTGGTCATAGTTATCCTGCGGGGCATTATTCATGGACGAACCACCGAAGGTTGAACCACCGAGGCCGCTATCCTGTCCACCGAAGGTTGAACCGCCGAGGCCGCTATCCTGTCCACCGAAGGTTGAACCGCCGAGGCCGTTATTCTGGCCGCCGAAGGTTGAACCGCCGACGCCGCTATCCTGGCCGCCGTCATTACTGCCCAATGAGCCGAAATCATTCTGGCTGCCTGTGCCGGTCTGCCCATAGCCTGAACCGCCATATCCGCCGTTCTGACTGCCGTCATAACTGCCCAATGAGCCGAAATCATTCTGACTGCCTGTGCCGGTCTGCCCATAGCCTGAACCGCCATATCCGCCGTTCTGACCGCCGTCATAACTGCCCAATGAGCCGAAATCATTCTGGCTGCCTGTGCCGGTCTGCCCATAGCCTGAACCGCCATATCCGCCGTTCTGGCCGCCGTCATAACTGCCCAATGAGCCGAAATCATTCTGACTGCCTGTGCCGGTCTGTCCATAGCCTGAACCGCTGTCATAACTGCCGAGCGAATCTCCTCCCAGGAAGCCGCCCCCAAAGCCGTCGCCCGAACCGGATGGATTCAAAGGCGGTATGCCATTGATATTATTCTCGTCCATTGTGCTCCTCCATCATTATTGTTTTTCTCAGAAAATCATACCATAGTCGGCTCATTTCGTCAACAAAAACTTCCCACAAAGTAAAAACGTAGGGACAAGCCCTACGTTTTTACTTAAAGGAATAAAAAGAAAAAAGGAAAAAGGAAAGAAAAGGAATAATCATTATGAAAACTCGTTAAGCAAAAGATTACCAAAAATTGCACATACATGACAATTTCGGACTGATTTCAAACATTTCGCTCAACTGATATTATAATATACTAAATTATTTCATTTGTCAAGCGTTTTTTATCATATTTTTATAGTTATTTTTTTAACAGCAAGAATAATATCTATTTATCCCGCTTTCAACGAAAAAAAATTATATAAAATGCTTGAATTTGTATTTGACTTTATGGCAAAAAAGCGGTACAATAAGGGTGATCACCCAAGATAACGGAGTCAATTATGATGAAAATCGGAATTTCTACGGGCTGTCTCTACCCGATGCTTACAGAGGACAGTCTTGCCGCTCTGACCGGACTGGGCTTTGATACCTTCGAGATCTTTTTCAACAGCTTCTCCGAACTGGAAAACGATTATCTCGACCGGCTGCATCATTTTCTCACAAAACATCATCTCCGCATTGCGTCTGTCCACCCTTTCACCTCGTCCTTTGAATCCTTTCTCTTATTCTCCAACTACGAAAGACGGTTTCTGGACGGTGTGGCGTTTTATGAACGGTATTTCCGCACGGCACAGAAGCTCGGTGCCGGAAAAGTCATTCTTCACGGACTGGATACACGCTTCCGCTCCACCATCAGCGACGAGGAATACTGCCGCCGTTTTGCGGTTCTCCAGGAACAGGCCCGGCGCTATGGCACGACTCTGCTGCAGGAAAACGTCAACCGGTTCAGAAGCAGCAGCAACGACTTTCTCGCTTTCATGCGTGAGCGGATCCCCGGGAGCGCAGCCTTTGTGTGTGACACCAAGCAGTGCTGGCGCAGCGGCACAACACCCCTGGACACCCTTCGGGCCATGGGAGATCATCTGAGGCATATCCATATCAGCGGCTGGACAAAAGACGGTCAGTGCGCTCTCCCCGGACTGGGAGACGACGATTTAGTGCCGCTGTTTGACTATCTGCACCAGATCCGTTATGACGGCGATATGATCCTGGAGGTCTACCGCTTCAGTTTTGATACGCTCCCCCAGCTCCGGGAGGCAAAACAGTACCTGGAACGATTAGCCAAGCAATATCAGCTTTTACCATAACTCTGTACCCCACTTCATCAACAGGAGGAAATCGTATGAAATGTCCTTATTGCGGATGTGAAGAAAGCAAGGTTGTTGATTCACGTCCCACCGACGAGGGCGAGCGCATCAGACGCCGCCGGGAATGCTTTAACTGCTCCAAACGCTTTACCACTTATGAGATCATCGAGACCACACCTGTGATGGTCATCAAACGGGACAACTCCCGTGAACCCTATGACCGTCAGAAGTTGACAAACGGTATTCTGCGTGCCTGTGAAAAACGCCCGGTATCTCTGGATGATATCGACAATATCGTTGACCAGGTGGAGTCGAAGATCCAGAGCACCATGGACAGAGAGGTTTCTTCCCGCGTGATTGGCGAATACACGATGGAGGTACTCAAGAATATCGACGAGGTGGCCTATGTCCGCTTTGCTTCGGTATACCGTCAGTTCAAGGATATCCACACCTTCATGGAGGAACTGAATCGTCTGATCGCAGAAAAATAATACGGAGGTCTACCGATGATCATTGACACACACGTTCATACCGGCAATATGCTGAACTTTGTCCTCACCGAAGAGGATGTGCTCTACTCGATGGAGCAGTACCACATAGATTACAGTATCGTCTCCAGTCTGAATGCCGCCGAATTCGACCATCAGCTCAGACCGGTTCCGCCGAAGTATCAGCATTCCCAGCTGGAGTGTCTCAACGAGGTGGTGGCCTTTGCGAAAAAGCATCCCGATAAGATCGGTGCCGCCCCCTGGGTGAAGCCCTTCGGCGAAAAGGCTGACCATGATCTGTATAAAGCCATTAACGATAACCGCAAATATATCAAGGCCATCAAATTCCATCCCTTCCACTCCAATGTGCCGTTTGATTCCGATAAGGTAGCACCCTTCATCGACCTGGCGGAGCATTACGGACTGCCGGTAGTAGTCCATACGGGCGGGTGCGACGCAGCTTCCTGCGTCCGTGTCTACAACATGGCAAAATGCTTTCCCAAAACCAACTTCTTCATGGTACACATGGGGCTCGGTACCGACAACCGGGAAGCCATTGAACTGGTAGCCAAGCTGCCGAATCTTTACGGCGATACTACCTGGGTACCGGTAAAAAGTACCCTCAGGCTGATCGAAACGGCCGGCATCGGCAAGGTGGTATTCGGCAGTGATAATCCCATTGACGGAAAGGACACCTATCTGCATAACCGCACCGGTGACCGTTCCCTGTATCAGGAGTATTTCCATGAATTGAAAGAAATCCTCTCCCCGGAATATTACGAACGTCTGATGTACCGCAATGCCGCGGAGCTGTTCGGCATCAGCTTATAACAAGGTTATCGGATACGGCACCTTCAGCCGTGTCTTGATATACACAGGAGGAATGTATCAAAAAGGGCTGTCGCATCGTGATGAGCGGCAGCCCTTTTTGCGCTGTTTTTTATGTAGAGGAGGCAAACTGGGAATTGTACAGGCGGTAATAAAAGCCCTGAAGGCTCATCAGCTTCTGGTGGTTTCCCTGCTCGATGATGTTGCCGTCCTTCATCACCAGGATCACATCCGCTTCCTTGATGGTGGACAGCCGGTGGGCAACGATGAAGCTCGTTCTGCCCTTCATCATATTGTTGAACGCTTCCTGTATCTTCAGCTCTGTACGGGTATCAATGCTGCTGGTAGCCTCGTCCAGAATGAGCATCGGCGGGTCACAGAGCATCACACGGGCAATGCACAGCAGCTGCCGCTGACCTTGTGACAGGTTGGCGCCGTCCTCCGAGATCACGGTATCATAGCTCTGGGGCATCCGCTCAATAAAGTGGTCGATAAACGCGCTTCTGGCCGCCTGCTTCACTTCGTCAAGAGTAGCATCGGGCTTTCCGTAGCTGATGTTCTCAAACACCGTGGCATGATAGAGCCAGCTTTCCTGGAGCACCATGCCGTAGAGAGAGCGTACATCCTCACGGCGCATATCATAGATGCTGTTGCCGTCAATCCGGATATTTCCCTCGTTGACATCATAGAAACGCATGAGCAGATTGATGAGCGTGGTTTTTCCGCAGCCGGTGGGTCCCACGATTGCGATCCGGCTGCCGGGTCTGACGTGCAGGTTGAAGTTCGTGATGAGCTTCTTCTCCGGAGTATAAGAAAAGCTCACATTCTCGATATCCAATTTGCCCTGGCAGTGCTCCGGTACCACAGGTGTTTCCGGATCCGGCTCCTGATCCGGCTCGTCAAGAAGAGCAAACACTCTCTCCGCACCGGCAAGAGCCGACTGTAACTGGGGGATCACACCCGTCACTTCGTTGAACGGCTTGGTGTACTGATTGGCATAGGTAATGAACGCCGAGATCTGACCGACGGTGAGAGTATGATTGATTACGCTGATTGCACCGGTGATGCACACGGCAGTCGTGACGATGCCGTTGACAAAACGGGTGCTGGGGTTAGCAAGAGACGAATAGAACTGCGATTTCTTGCCGCAGACATAGAGTCGCCCGTTGATCTCCTCAAAGCGCTCCTGAACCTCGTCCTCGTAGCCGAAAGCCTTGACTAGTTTCTGTTGTCCCACATATTCATTGATATAGGCGCTCAACTCGCCCTGCGTCTCGGACTGCTCTTTGAACTGCTTCTGTGACAGTCTGGTGATGAACGCCGCCACAAACATGGACAGGGGCGTGATGACCACCACCACCAGAGCAATCCAGCCATTGAGCATCAGCATGAAAGCCAGTGTACAGACGATCATAATGATGCCGGAAAACAATTGGGTAATGCCCTGGAGCAGGCCGTCACCTACCGCATCGGCGTCATTGATGATACGGCTGATGAGGTCGCCATGAGGATGGCCGTCAATGTAGCGCAGCGGGACAGAATTGAACTTCCGGAATACCTCCCGGCGCATATCCCGCACGGTACAATAGCTCACGGTATTGATGCAGAGTCCCATCAGCCATTGGAATACCGCTCCGCCAAGCACTGTGACCGCCGTCATCAGCAGCAGCTGAGAGACCGCCGCAAAATCCACATTCCCCTGTCCCACGGCTTTATCAATCGCAAGTCCGATCAGGACAGGAGCGGTGAGGTTCAGCACCACATACAGCAGTGCAAACAGCATTGCACAGATCATGCTTTTGCGGTAAGGAAAGGCATAACGCAGAATCCGCTTTACGGTTCCTTTCTTTTTCTGTTTCATGGATTCCTCACCTCCTCCGCTTTCAGCTGTGACAGACAGATTTCACGGTACACACCGCAGTGATCAAACAGTTCGTTGTGCGTACCCATACCGGCAAGCTCACCTTTATCCAACACGAGGATCCGGTCAGCATACCGCACCGTTCCCACGCGCTGTGACACCATCAGTACGGTCATATCCTTCGTCTCTTCGTGGAGCGCCTTCCGCAGTGCCGCATCCGTGGCGAAATCAAGGGCACTGGCGCTGTCGTCAAGGATCAGGATCTCCGGTTCCCCTACCAACGCCCGTGCAATGGTCAGGCGCTGCCGCTGTCCGCCGGAAAGATTCTTGCCGCCGGCGGTAATCTTCTTATCGAGCTTCTCGGGAAGCTGGCTGACAAATTCATAGGACTGCGATATTTTCAACGCTTTTTTGATTTCCTTGTCAGTAGCGTCCTTTTTGCCCCACCGCATATTCTCACGGATGGTTCCGGCAAAAAGGGCGGCTGTCTGCGGAACAAGACCGATCTTCCCACGCAGGCAGCGGAAGGTGTAATCCCTGACATCCGCACCGTTCACCAGGATCCGTCCCTCGGTAGCGTCATAAAAACGGGGAATCAGACTGACAAGGGTACTCTTGCCGGAGCCTGTACCGCCGATAATGCCGATTGTCTCGCCCCTGTTGACGGTAAAGCTGATCTCTTTGAGGGCATTGCCGCTGCCCGGATACCGGAAGGATACGTTCTCAAAAGCAATACAGGGAGCGGCTTCGTCCTCCTGCGCTTCGGTTTCGTTTTCCACCACCGTAGGACGGGTATCGAATACCTCGTTGACACGCGCGGCAGAGGCAGACGCCTTTGTAAAAATCACCACCAGATTGGACACAACAATCATAGCCAGCAGGATCTGCGTCATATAGTTAACAAGAGCGATAATCTGTCCCTGTAGGAGCACCCCGTCAGAAACGAACCGGGAACCGAACCACACGATTCCGATAATGGCTGCCTGGGCAATGATATATGTCAGTGGATTGAGCAGAGCCGACAGTCTTCCGACGGTAACGGCGGTATGCGAAAGCTCATCATTTTTCTCGTCAAAACGTGCCTCGTCACTCTCCTGTCTGTCGAAAGCACGGATCACACGGTTACCGGAGAGATTCTCACGGGAGATGAGCGAGATCCGGTCGAGCTTTTTCTGAATCTTCCTGAAAAACGGTACAGAGCGGGTCATTACAATAAACAGAACGAGACCGATCAGCAATGCCGCTCCGAAGAAGATCAGGGAGAGCTTGAGGTCGATAGTCATCGCCATAATCAGCGCGCCGATCACGAGAAACGGTGCCCTGATAACAAGGCGGATGAGCATGGCAACTGCCAGCTGCAGCTGGTTAACGTCATTGGTCATCCGGGTGATGAGAGAAGGAGTGCCGAGCCTATCCAGTTCGCTGTGGGAGAAGGTATTGATATGCCTGAACATTGCATTGCGCACCTTAGTTCCAAAGCCCTGGGAGGCGATGGAAGCCGATTTCTGACATACAAGCGCAAACCCCAGTCCAAGTGCGCCCAGCAGGAGCATCAGTGCTCCCTTTTGCAGTACATATCCCACATCCTGGTTCTTCACGCCGTTATCAATGATATCTGCCGTCACCAGTGGGATGAACAGCTCAAACACCGCTTCTATCAGCTTACAGATCGGTCCGATGATGAGCTGCAGCTTATAGTCCTTTAAAAACCGTCGCAGTCTGAACATGGTTCCAACTCTCCTCTTTTAAAATCCTGTATTTCCCTTTATTGATATTCTATATGATTTCTCCTAAAAGGTCAATACTGCGGAGTCCCTCCGCTGTGTAGTCACGCTGTCGTTCGCTGACGCTCACTCTGTATGTTGTAAAACGATACTGCTGTATCGCTCACATCCGGCACGGCGGCTGGCGCCGGTGTTCTATCCTAATACCCTGCCTGCTTTTTTGCGGTCGTAGACGAGGATAGTCATTCATGCATCGAAGGTCATTCGGTCGTTGTTACTCGGGACCGGCAGCTTGCCGGCGAATTTTGGGAAGGTTTTCCCCGGAAACTGGCAGGTCAAAACTGATTTCCGTATCGAAAGGAGCGGTGCGGGTGACAATCCGCAAGCAGTTATTATTGAAAAACGGCATAGCAATGGCAGCCGCAGCTCTCCTGATCCGCTGTCTCGGCATGGTGTTCCGGGTATTCCTGGCGGATACCATCGGTGCGGAGGGTGTGGGACTCTATCAGCTTATTATGAGCGTCTATCTGTTTTTTGCGTCGGTCTCAACAGCCGGCATGACGCTCTGTGCTACCCGTCTGTTCGGCGATCTGTCGGCGCAGGGCAAACACGGACAGGCACGGTTTGCTGTTGAACGCTGTATGATCATCTCTTTTGTCGGCGGTACGATGGTCGGCGCTGTGATGTTCTTCTCTGCGGATTTCTGTGCGGCCGTCCTCCTCCATGAAAGGCAGGCTGCCTCTGCCCTGCGTCTGCTGTCACCGAGCCTCCCCTTTATGGCTGTTTCCGCCTGCGTGAGGGGATATTTCACCGCACGGCGAAAAACACTTCCTACCTGTCTGGAACAGCTCCTGGAGCAGCTTATCGAAATGGGGATCCTTGTGTTGGTATTCGCTGTCAGTCCGCCTGCAAACATGGAGGATACCTGTTGCCGGGCCGTAGCGGGCACTTCGGCGGCAGAACTCATCTCCTTTGTGTATTCGCTGCTCTGCTATCGGTGGGATATCCGGAAGCTCTGCAACGCACGGGAAAAGCTGCCCGTTCTTTGGAAACGTCTCCTGCCCATCGGCGCTCCTGTTACTGCCAATGCCTGTCTGCGCAGCGGTCTCTCGGCAGCGGAAAACGCCCTGATACCTGCCGGACTCCGCCGCTCTGGCAGCAGCAGCCGTGAAGCTCTCACCGCCTACGGTATCATCAGCGGAATGTCCATGACTGTCCTGGTGTTCCCCTCTGTGCTGATCCTTCCCTTTGCCGTACTGATCATCCCGGAAATTGCCGATGCCGCCGTCCTGCGCCGCCGGAACGAAATACGCCATATCACGGAGCGGATGTTCGGCATGACGCTGCGGTACGCAGTGCCGGTGATGTTCCTGCTGATGTTTGAAGCCGTACCCATCTGCAAGCAGCTGTTCGGGAATGAGGAGGCTGGCGTTTATCTGGCGATTCTGG
>ONEU01000079.1 GCA_900316925.1 uncultured Eubacteriales bacterium | reverse complement strand
GACTCCTCGTAGGTGATACCCATAGCGGCAAAAACCACCGCAAACTGCTCATCCTTTCCCCTGACCGCAGCCTGACGGGCGATCTGGGCGGCAAGCTGAGCATGGGGCAGACCGGATGCCGAGAAGATCGGAAGCTTCTGTCCGCGGACCAGGGTGTTCAGTCCGTCAATGGCGGAAACACCGGTCTGGATAAACTCCTGGGGATAGTCGCGGGCAGCCGGGTTCATGGGAGTGCCGTTAATATCCATCCGTTTTTCGGGAATGATGGACGGTCCGCCGTCAATGGGATTGCCCAGTCCGTCGAACACGCGGGAGAGCATATCCGAGGACACCGGCAGCTCCATAGATTTTCCGAGAAAACGCACCTTCGACTGTGCCAGGTTGATACCGGCAGCCGAATCAAACAGCTGCACCAGCGCATTGGTACCGTCAACCTCCAGCACCTGACAGCGCCGCAGTTCACCGTTGGGGAGCTCGATCTCACCCAGTTCGTTATAGGTAACGCCGTCAACGTCGCTGATCATCATCAGCGGACCGGCAACCTCCCGGATGGTACGATATTCCTTTGGCATCAGTCCTCACTCCCTTCGATCACATCTTCAATTTCCTTCTGCAGAATTGCCTGGATGGATTCATATTCCGCATCAATATTCTTTTCTTCCTCGTATTTGAATCTGCCGATACGCTCACGCACATCCATCTTCATCAGCAGCTCAATGTTGGCACCCTGCTTGAGGGCTTCTGAGGAGCTGTCGTAACACAGCAGGATTGCGCGCATCATCAGCACCTGCTTTTTCAGCGAGGTGTAGGTATCCACCGAATCAAACGCATTCTGGTGCAGATAGTCCTCACGGATGGAACGGGCCGTCTCCAGCTTCAGTCTGTCGCCGGAGGACAGGGCGTCCATACCCACAAGGTTGACGATCTCCTGCAGCTCCGCTTCATCCTGCAGCAGCGACATGAGCCGTCCGCGCAGCTCCATGAAATCCTCGGAGGCATTCTTCTGATACCAGGGGGTGAGCTGATCGGTATATAAGGAATAGCTTGTCAGCCAGTTAATAGCAGGGAAATGCCGCTTATAGGCAAGGTTGGCGTCCAGTCCCCAGAATACCTTGACGATACGCAGGGTAGCCTGTGACACCGGCTCGGAAATATCACCGCCCGGAGGGGATACGGCACCGATCACGGACAGGGCACCCTCGGTATCCTCGCTGCCGTTGACGATCACACGGCCGGCACGCTCGTAGAACTGTGCCAGACGGCTGCCCAGATAGGCAGGATAGCCCTCTTCACCGGGCATTTCCTCCAGACGTCCGGACATCTCACGCAGCGCCTCTGCCCACCGGGAGGTGGAATCTGCCATCAGCGCCACGGTGTAGCCCATATCACGGAAATACTCCGCAATGGTGATACCGGTATAGATGGATGCCTCACGGGCAGCCACGGGCATATCGGAGGTATTGGCGATGAGCACGGTTCTCTCCATCAGGGAATTACCGGTTCTCGGGTCTTTCAGCTCGGGGAACTCGTTGAGTACGTCGGTCATTTCGTTACCGCGCTCGCCGCAGCCGATGTATACGATAATATCCGCTGCCGCCCACTTTGCCAGCTGGTGCTGCACCACGGTCTTGCCGGAGCCGAAGGGGCCCGGAACCGCTGCCACACCGCCCTTGGCGATGGGAAACAGGGTATCAATGGTTCTCTGTCCGGTGGTGAGCAGGATATCCGGGGACAGCTTGCGCTTGTAGGGACGTCCGATTCTCACCGGCCACTTCACCGACATGGTGACCTTCTCGGTCTTTCCGTCTTTCTCGACCTCAGCAACCGTCTCGTCAATCGTGAAGTCGCCTTCCTTGATGCTCTTGATCCTGCCGCTCATACCGTTGGGCAGCATGATCTTATGCAATACGGCGTTGGTCTCCTTCACCGTGCCGATCATATCACCGGCGGTCACCTTCTCACCCTGTTTCACGCAGGGGGTGAAATGCCACTTCTTCTTGTGGTCAAGGGACGGCACCTCTACCCCTCGGGTGAGGTTATTGCCGGCAACCTTCATAATTTCGTTCAGGGGGCGCTGGATACCATCATAAATGGCGCCGATCAGTCCGGGGCCAAGCTCCACGGAAAGCGGCACACCGGTGGATTCCACGGTCTCGCCCGGACCAAGGCCGGACGTTTCCTCATACACCTGGATGGATGCCTTATCGCCGTGCATCTCGATGATCTCGCCGATCAGCCGCTGGCTGCTCACACGCACCACGTCGAACATATTTGCATCTCGCATTCCCTCCGCAATGACCAGAGGACCTGCGACCTTTGTAATAACTCCGCTTATCAAGTTTGACACCTCAATTTTTAAAGAGTATGTCAGAGCCTACCGCCTGCTCCACAAAGGATGACAGCCTTCTCTGACCGATTCCTGTATTGCCCCTGACTCCCGGAAGCGGTATGATGGCAGGAGTTGCTCTCTCTGCAAATTTTTCCCGCTCCCTGGCAGACGCTTCAAATATCTCTTCCGTCATATAGATGATCGCATAATAATCTTCATCGGTAAGCTGCTTCAGAAGCTGCGGGGCGGCAGCGGGATCATCACAGACAAACAGTTCCATCCCTACTGTGCCAAAGCCCTTGATGCTTTCGCCGTCTCCGATGATCGCGATACTCTTAGCCATAAAGCTCACGCAGCCTTTCTCTGAGCTGATCGGGCGGCGTGGCGGTCTTGATGCCGCCGGCGATCATCGTGATCAGCTTCCGTTCATATTTACAGCCGATGTAGTAGCCAAACAGCGCCTCCGGTCCCTCACTTGAGTACCGGCAGAGCTTCCTGGCCAACCGGATCAGCTGGTTATCCACAAATTTTTCAAACAGCGAGGTCGATTCCTGATACAGTGCCATTGCTTTTTTACAGTCATAGGCACTCTGCTTCTCCAGGTACTTCATCAGCTGTCCGCTGCCCTGAACGGCCAGACGGGTGACTCTATCCTTATCAAAGCCGTCACATTCACACAGGGCATTCTCAAAGTAATACTGTCCGATATCCGCCTTGGCACCGCGGATGGCGATCTTCACATTGGCGTAGAACACCATTGTCCGCAGATATTCGTCCAGAAATGCCGAACGTGATGCCTTGCCTTCTACCAGCAGCCGCTCCATCACCGCTTTGTCCACCAAAGCATCGCTGATGCGGGCGTCCTTTGTCTCCGCCAACGTCTGATAGGCTTTATCGGCAGCTTCGCCCAGCCATCCGGGCAGCTTATCAAAACGCCTGTTCTCCACAATGGCGATCATGTCCTTATGCTTCACGGTACAGGGCAGCAGCAGAAGCTGCTCATACTTTCTGCCCGACATCACGCCCTTGAGAATGGTCTTCAGATTATGCACATCGTTCTGAATGAAGAAGGGATCGAAGATGCTGAAATCCGGTGCCACGCTGCGGATGTATTTCCACATTTTCTCACGGCCGCTGTCAATGATCTCTGCCACCGTACTGCCGTCGCCGTAGCCCTTGTCCCGCAGGAACCGCACCAGCTCCTCCTCACTCTTCATGGCGAGCATCTGCTCCACCTCTGCGTCCGAAAACAGACCTGTTTCCTTCGCGCGGACGGAGCCTATGGAAAACTCATACGATAATGCCATCAAACTCCTCCTCGCTCCTGAAACAGCTCACGGTTGATCAGATCCTCCACTGCTTCCCGCTTGTCGGACACGATAGCGGCAAAGCTCATGTTTTCTTCAATGTCGCCGTCCTTCAGGATGAAGCCGCTGTCAATCCCCGTAACGGGTGTGCGGCTCAGCGTTGCCCGGAGCCCTGCCTGTACCATCCTTTTTTCAAAATCTGCCGGAGCTCTTTTCAGATCCTTCTCATTGAGCAGGATCACGCCCTCTTTTCCGCTGAGGGTTGCCGCAAGCTTGTAGATCAGTTCAAAATATGCCTTGTCGTCAAGGTTCTTCATATAGGTTATCACGGCGTCAACCGCTTTGTTGATCTCGTGTCGTTTGGCTTTGAGAACGGCGTTTCTCTTCTCAAGCTCCACACGGCTTTTGCAGGATTTCTCCAGCTTTGCCGTCTGCTCCGCCTTTTTCCTGTCGGCAGCCTTCCGGATCTCCAGAACCTTTGCCTCGCCCCTTTGCAGGATCTCACTGCACTTTTTCTCGGACTCCGCTTTTATTCCGGCCACCGTCTGTTCACTGTCTGCACGGATGACAGACAGTATTTTCTCACCGCTGCTCATACACAACCCACCTTTCCGTATCCTGTCGCCTGCTGCTTATATTTTAAGACCCGGTACGGAGATTACAACGAGCAGGGATACGATAAAGGCCAACAGTGCATAGATCTCAACAAGGGTGATGGAAACCATTGCCTTGGAGAAGTTCTTTTCGTCCTTTGCGGTCATGGTGATACCGGAAACGGCAGCCTTTCCCTGTGCAAAGCCGGAGATCATGCCGCCCAGACCGATTGCCAGTGAAGCGCCCAGGAATGCAAAGCCCTGGCCGAGGGTGGGAGCCGCTCCGCCCAGAACACCGCAGTTGATGAGGATCAGGAAGCCTACGATGAAGCCGTAAAGACCCTGTGTACCGGGAAGAAGTGTGAGCACGAGCATTTTACCGAACATGGAGGAGTCCTCGGAGAGCACTCCCATTGATGTCTGTGCAGCGCCGCCAACACCCTTTGCAGAACCGATTCCTGCAAATACAGTGGCTACCGCAGCTCCTAAAATTGCCAGAAACATACCCATAATTGCGTCCATAATGATTTACCTCCGTTAATGCGGACTTTCTGTCCTTAATCTTCATTGCTGCCCTTTGTTTTAAAATGCTTGCTTTTCAGTGAGAACGGCTCAAAGGGCTTGCCGCCGCCCTCATAAAACTTACTGAACATCTCCACATACTGCAGACGCATGGTATGTACATACGAGCCGAGAGCGTTCAGTGCGATCGTCACAGCGTGTCCTGCGACGAAGACCAGGATCATCAGGATAATGCCGAACACACTGGTTCCAAACAGGGTGGACAGCATATTGAACACCTGCGCCATGACACCGGTGGTCAGACCCAGTGCCAGGAGTCGGGAATAACTCAGCAGGTCGCTGATATAACTGGTGATGTCATAAAGTGACGCCACACCGCCCAGCAGTTTGCCGAAAATGTTTTTCTTTCCCCTGCCCTGTGTGAGGATGAGTCCGACTGCCGAAGCAACGGCAATGCCTCCTCCCACATAGATCAGCACCGGAAGGGATGCCATACCGGCTGCCAGTACCGCAAAACCGATGAGCATGAGCATCCACAGGCCGGTATCAAACAGTGCCTTGGCGTATTCCTTCCGCTTCCAGCAGACATAGAACTTACAGCCCATTCCGACCAGGATGTGCACCAGTCCCAGTGCAATCGACAGGATCATAATGAACAGAGCGTCCTTCTGTGTATCGAGTGTGGGCCAGGGAAGCAGTTCCTTCATGGTGATGGCGTTGCCGGTGATCATTTTGTAGATCATGGCCGGTGCGTCGCCAAAAATACTGCCGAAAGCCAGTCCCCACAGCATCGTGGAAACACCGCAGTACTGGAACAGCTTCAGATTATTGCGCATCTTCTTATCCGGCTTGAACACTTTTATCAGGATCGCCGTGCCGATGACCAGAAGCAGTCCGTAGCCTGCGTCCGAAAACATCATGCCAAAGAAGAAATAGAAGAAAAATGCCAGCAGCGGCGTGGGATCAATATCCTCATGGGAAGGCGTGGAGTACATACTCACAATGCTCTGCGCCGGTTCCGCAAACTTGTTGTTTTTCAGCTTGATGGGCGCATCCTCATCCGCATCCTCAAATTCCACCACACAATCGGCGGTGCGTTCACACAGTTTCTCTAATTTTCCACAGTCCTCTTCCGGAATGTAGCCGTGCAGCACAAAAACATGATCCGTCTGGTCAAGCTCTGCGATCACTCGGTACTTCTCCGCTCGCAGATTGAAATAATCCTGCGTTTCACAAATGGCTTCACGGTAATCCGTATAGGATAGAATATCCTGCTTTGCCTGTTCGATCTTCAGCTCCAGATCTTCACCCTTTTTGATCTGCCGCTGCATCTTCACAGACGGGGTGCGGCTGGTGGGATTGACGGGCTGTGCAAATCCCAGCGACCGCAGTGCCTTTTCGGCATCCTCCCGCTGCTTCTTCGGTGCGAACAGGACCAGACAGGTCATGGCGGACGATGCATACAGGATCTCTGCTTCAAAGGTCAGTGCCGGACATTCCTCCGCCAGCGCTTCCGCCAGCGACACATCGTCATACATTCTCGGCAGGGTACCGATCAGCACGGCGGTTGTGGCTGTCTCCCTGGTGTTCAGGGGGATATCCAGCTTCTTCCAGGGTTCCAGCTGTGCCAGCAGCGTCCGGATCCGGATCTGCTCGGCGGCGTAATCCGCTAACTGCTTCTCAAGCCGTATCAGCTTCTGACAGATTCCCACGATCTTCGCGGAATCGGTGGCGATCCTGCCGATCTCGTCAGGGTCGATCTCTTTCCTGCCCTTGAAGCTCGCCAGCATCCCTTTCTTTTCGGGCTGGTGGCGGTTGAGTATCCTGAGCGCCTGCTCGGTCAGCTCGGCGTTCCGCTCGAACTGTTTGAGCTGAGCGGTGGTATCTGCACGGTGAAAGCCTTCATCAGACTGTTCCAGATGCCGCACCATCACCAATGCACTGTCCTGCAGATGCTCCAGCACTCGTTTTCTGTCTTTTTTCAAGGCAATGATCCTCACTGCCTTCATGTTTAGCTTTGCCAAATGATTATCACCACACTTTATCTGTTTTGCCTGCCGCTCATGGAGCGGTGAGCATTTCTACGACCAGCTTCTTCACCCGGTCAAGATTCGTCTCGGCGTTTTTCGACAGCCTCAGGCATTCCACCTGTGCTTCCGCGCTCGCCTTGCCGACCTCTTTCTCGGCCTTTTTCTGCATCGCAGCCTCATTGTCTTCCAGAAGCTGATCGGCTTCCTTCTTGGCATTGGCAACCATTTCCTTAGCCTTTTGTCGGGCGTTCTGCTTGTCAAGCTCAGCCTGTTTCTTTGCCTCGGCTTCTCTGGAAGCACAGTCTTTTTCCGCATCCAGTACCGCCTTGAGCATTTCACTTGCCATAAGCATTCCTCCTTTTTTCAGTTTCCCCGCGGACTTCCGTGAACCATTTCAACGGTCGTCCCCGTGATGCCAGGAGATATTACTCTCCTTTTTATTAAAACATATTTTTGTCTAAAACGCAATTTATTTTTGACAAAAATTCATAACAAAATAGTGGGACTAACCCGATTATTTCTCGTAAAAAATGCTGCCGCACGCAATGTGCAGCAGCTTTGATATTTCTATTCTCTTTCGTCATTCTTCCTCTTTGGGGAGAATATGCTTGACCGTCACAATACTGTCATGCTTCTGGCGGATCGACACCCTGCCGTCAAAGAAAGCATCACAGTGCGGACAGCGGAAGGACGACACAAATCCCTTGTTTTTGAGTTCCCAGCGGCGGGTGCGGATCACACGGCTGCCGCATTGACCGCAGTTGAAGTAAATTCCCCTGAGCATGGTCCTGAGCTCCTCCAGCGGTATCGAGCGGGCAGATTCTTCGTGAAAGCTCTCCCCCACCCAACGGATATAACACAACAGTGCCGCTCTCAGATAGAGCTTTTGCATACACCCTGCTGCAAGAATTGCATCATCTGCTGCACGGTGGGTCTGTTTTTCACCGCTGACGAGTCCCAGCTGTCCGGCCGCAGACATCAGCGACAGGCTGTTCTGGCTGTCAAGACGCAGCATATCCTGACAATACACCTGCAGATCGGCGTATTCGTTCACGCCCAGAAGCTTCGGACTGCCAAAATAATATACGCAATTGGCTTCGAGGGTGTAGAGATCGCTCATGCTCCAGCTCAGCAGCACCGATTTCCCGAGAAACTTCCGGAACCGATGAAACGCCTGTGTGAACGGGACGCCTTTTTTCAGTTCCAGATCCGTCAGACCGGTAAGCCTCCGGACAGTCGGATTGAGACGTCTTGTGATGACCGGCCGCACCAGCATGGAGAACCGATCAACCATCTCCATCTGCTCGTTCAGCTTCACGGCACCAAATTCAATGATCTCGTTGAGGTACCCGGATGTCTTTCTGGCATAACCGCTGTTCCATTCCAGGTCGAGAATGACATAATCCATCTCAGCCGCCCCTGCTCTGTGCTTTCAGACGCTGCTCCTTGTTCAGGATGGTCTTGCGCATCCGGATGGAGTTCGGTGTGACCTCCACCAGCTCATCCTCATTGATAAACTCCAGAGACTGCTCCAGACTCAGGATGGTAGCAGGCGTGAGCTTCAGGGCTTCATCGGAACCGGAAGCACGGGTGTTGGTAATATGCTTTTTCTTGCAGACATTCACTACCATGTCCTCATTCTTCGGGTTGGCGCCGACAATCATACCCTCATACACCTCTACGCCGGGGCCGATGAACAGACGTCCTCTGTCCTGGGCGTAGAAAAGGCCGTAACCGGTGCTGGTGCCTGTCTCGTGGGCGATCAGGGAGCCCTGTGAACGGGACTGGATCTCGCCCTTGTATTCTTCATAGCCGTCAAAAATATGGTTCATAATACCGTTGCCGTTGGTATCGGTCATAAACTCGGAACGATAGCCCATCAGACCGCGGGAGGGGATCCGGAACTCGATATGGGTCACGCCGGATTCACGGGTGCCCATGTTCAGCAGCTCTGCCTTCCTCGGACCGAGCTTCTCCATGATCGCACCGACATAGCTGTCGGGTACTTCAATCATCAGCAGCTCCATCGGCTCACAGGTTTTTCCGTTGATCTCACGCATGATGACCTTCGGACGGGATACCTGGAACTCAAAATTCTGCCGGCGCATGGTTTCGATCAGGATGGACAGGTGAAGCTCACCTCTGCCCGATACCTTGAAGGTGTCAGCGGAATCCGTCTCCTCCACGCGCATGGCGACGTTGGTTTCAACCTCCTTGAACAGCCTGTCACGGATGTTGCGGGAGGTGACATATTTGCCCTCACGTCCTGCAAAAGGACTGTTATTCACCATAAACAGCATGGATACCGTCGGCTCGTCAATCTTCACAAAGGGCAGCGGCTCCTGGTGCTCGGGATCACAGGCGGTCTCACCGATGTTCAGGTCCGTAATACCGGAAACAGCCACGATATCACCCAGGGCTGCACTCTCAGCCTCCACTCTCTTGAGGCCCTCAAACTGGTAGAGCTTGGTAATACGGGCATTCTTTCGGCTGCCGTCATTGTGGCAGAGCGTGATGTTCTGTCCCACATGGCAGCTGCCGCGCTCCACACGGCCGATGCCGATCCTGCCTACATATTCATCATAGTCCACATTGGAGAACAACAGCTGCAGCGGTCCGTTCATATCTCCCTTTGGTGCCGGGATCTCTTCCAGGATCTTTTCAAACAGCGGCTGCATATTCGTACCGGTCTCGTGGGGGTCAAGGGTGGCATATCCGTTGCGGCCGGAGGCATAGACCACCGGGAATTCCAGCTGGTCGTCATCCGCACCCAGCTCGATAAACAGATCAAGCACCTCATCCACAACTTCCTCGGGTCTTGCGCCGGGACGGTCGATCTTATTGACCACCACCAGCGGTTTCTTCCCGAGACCGAGTGCCTTCTTCAGTACGAAGCGTGTCTGGGGCATACATCCCTCAAAGGCGTCCACCAACAGCAGCACGCCGTCCACCATCATCAGAATACGCTCCACCTCGCCGCCGAAATCGGCATGGCCGGGGGTATCCACAATATTGATCTTGGTATCACGGTACATCACGGCGGTATTCTTGGAAAGAATGGTGATGCCTCTCTCTCTCTCGAGATCGTTGGAGTCCATCACTCTTTCCGCAACGGCCTCATTCTCTCTGAAGATGCCGCTCTGCAGGAGCAGCTGATCCACCAGCGTGGTTTTTCCGTGGTCAACGTGTGCAATGATCGCTATATTTCTCAGATTCTCTCTTGTGTCCATTCCGATCCCTCTTTACGCTGATTATAAACAAAGCATTTCTGCTCATAAACGTATGTATTATAGCACATTCCGACTTTTATTTACAGCGATTTATCTCAATTCCTGAAATTTCTGCATTAAGTCAAAAAATAACTCCCCAAAACACGAGGTTTTGGGGAGTTTTCAATTCAACGCCGTTTATCGGTAAACGATATTATTTGGAAGCCTTGAATTTCTTGGTTGCGAATACAGCTGCCGTTCCAACGCCGATAGCCAGTACGACGAGTACGATGGGCATTGCACTGTTCTCGCTGCCGGTGCCGGGAACATCCACACCAGGAGTCGGGGTGCTCTGCTGACCGGGAGTGCTTGCCTTGGAGTTATCCTCTACAGGCTTGGAGGTGGGAACACTGGACTGGTCAGAAGCCTGGGAACCCTGAGAGGTCTGAGAGGTCTGAGAAGTCTGTGAGGTCTGAGAAGTCTGGGAAGACTCAGGCTTGGAGATGGGCTCTTCCGTCTTCTCAATGAGATAGTAGGTTGCAGCAGGATCATCTACCTTGAATACATAAGCGCCGTCGTTGTATGCGGCATCCATGACTTCACCGTCTGCCTTCCTCACGATCATGTTAGCAGAAGCATAGGGCACGGAAACAACGTAATCGGTGTATTTGTCAATGTATGCTTTTTCGCCGTTTTCATCAGAGAAGGTAACAACTACGCCGTACTTTGCATCCTCGGGAGCATCCTCCACAGGATTGACGCTCATAGAAACGCCCTTATTCTCGAACAGACCCTCAACTCTGACATGATACACGCCATCTTCAAAGACATACTGCTCAACAGGAGTGTATTCGGGAGCTGCGGGAGCCTTCGCTCTGGTAACGAGTGCTACAATAGAAGGAGTATTTGTGTTGAAGTTATATCTGCCGGTTTCAGGAATGTAGTCAGCTCTTGCATCGGTAGAACCGTTTCTGTAGATAACATCGTAGCCATCAGCAAAGGGGATGCTGAAGCAAACGCTGCTGTCAAGAACTACCTCTTCGCCCTCTGCATTGAGAAGGGAAATGTTGTAAGCAGCAACGGTACCGTCGTTCGGGATCGGGCCAAGCTCTACTTTGAGGGTCAGGCCTTCCAGAAGACCGGTAGCGGAGATGCCGGTAGCTTCATCGGTAATGGTGGTAAGAGCGGTGGGAATGTCGCTTCTGTAATCCTTTACCAATACAACTGCGGTGAGGGAAGGAACAACGATGGAGCCTTCAGCAGTAGCCAGTACGTCTGTACCGGCGCTCTGGCCGTTGGCAACCACGGACCATGTACCCTCAGGCAGAGTCAGGGTGATGTCTTCGAGCAGGGGGTTGAAGCCTACAAACATATCGTGAGCTTCCTCGCCTGCTTTGGAGTTAGCAGCAATGCTGCCGTTGATGGTGTAAGCAATGACTCTCTTGTTGATCTCTGAGGTATCCAGGAGAGTCAGGCTGCCGTCGACCTGAGATGCCTCATACATTCTCAGCTCGCTGAATGCGGATCTCATCTTGATCAGACCCTTGTAGTAATCATATACGTCAGGATACTGAGCAATTCTGTTGTAGTCGAGCTTATTGACGGAATCGGGAGATGCGTAGCTGTTGTGCTCGGTAGTACCGTCTTCCTTGAGCTTGGTTCTGAGGAATTCCTCACCGCTCATCATAAACGGAATACCCTGGGAGGTAAAGACGATAGCTGCGCCAAGCTTGTTGGCTGCAATTCTCTGCTCTTCGGTGTAGATCACTCTGACTTCCTTCTTGGCGGGGTCAGTGATCTCGCTGGGGTTAGTGTCATTCAGTCTGTCCCAGACAGTCTTGTTGTCGTGGCAGGACTCGTAGTTGATTACGCCCTCAGGACCTGCAGCCCAGGAGCTGGTGTATGCCAGACCGTCTTTGATCTTTGAAACCTCGGCACCTGCGCCGATGTAGCCGGGCTGGGTCTCTGTGAAGACGTGACCTCTGATACCGTCACGGATGGTATCGCTGAAGTATGCGATGCCGGGGGTGAGATCGGTGTTGTGGAAGTTAGCCATGGGAACGTCCTTGGTGGGCTTGGAACCCATATCCCATCCTTCGCCGTAGACCAGGATGTCAGGATCAATGGTGTCGAGAGCCTTGCGGACATTGTTCATGGTGTTGACATCAAGAATACCCATCAGGTCGAAACGGAAGCCGTCGAGATGGTACTCTTCTGCCCAGTACTTCACGGAATCAACGATAAACTTGCTGACCATGTTACGCTCGGAAGCGACGTCATTGCCGCAGCCGGAGGTGGACTGGCCGGGTCTGTAGAAATACTCGGGAACGAGCTTGTTGAAGCAGTAGTTGGTGTTGTAGGTATGGTTGTAAACAACGTCCATGACCACGCCGATACCGGCATCATGGAGAGCCTTGACCATCTGCTTGTACTCATTGACTCTGACCTCACCGTGGTAAGGATCGGTAGAGTAGGAGCCTTCGGGAGCATTGTAGTTCACCGGATCATAGCCCCAGTTGAACTGCGGTACATCGAGCTTTGTCTCATCAACAGAGCCGAAATCGTAGGAAGGAAGGATATGTACGGTCGTAATACCCAGTTCCTTGAGGTGGTCGATACCGGTTGCAATACCGGTGGAAGTAGTGGTGCCGTTCTCTGTGAAGGCAAGATACTTGCCGGCATAGGTCATGCCGCTGTCAACATCAACGGAGAAGTCACGGATGTGAAGCTCATAGATGGACATATCGGTCAGGTTTGCATAGGTACGTCTGTGGTCATTTTCCCAGCCTGCAGGATCGGTGCTGTCCAGATCGAGGATCATACCTCTCTGGCCGTTGACGCCGACGGATTTTGCATAGGGATCAACGACATCCTTATTGGTATAAGAACCGAGATCTACTGAATAGGTGTAATACTTGCCATTGAGGTCGCCCTTGACAGTAGCTGTCCAGGTACCCTTGACATTTCTGGCCATAGCGACTCTGTCATAAGCCTCGCCGTCATTGCCGCTGTCGTACAGGTTCAGGGTCACAGCCTTGGCAGTGGGAGCCCATACGCGGAAGAAGGTGGATGCTGCGCTATAGTTTGCACCCAGATCGTCACCTTCGTAGGTGTACTGATCTTCAAACTCCTTGGAGGAGAAGAAATCCGGGATGGAAAGTCTGATGGGAGCTACCTGATAAGCGATCGTATAGGTCGTTCTGAGGTTCAGCTCTCTGGAGAGTGTCAGGGTTGCCTTCTTCTCGGCAGCATTCACTTCGATTGCCGAAACAGGAATGGTGGAGCCGTCTGCACCGGTAATGATAAAGCTGTCCTTGTCAAGATCTTCCTGGGGCTCAACGCCGAACACGACATTGACAGTTACCTTATCATCGGCAGCACTTGCGCTCTTCAGCTTCAGACCGAGTACAGCCTCGCTGAAATCTGTGGTGAAGGCCTCTTCCTTTGTCTTGCAGTATACATGGACGGTGCCTTCTACTGCACTGGAAAGATCGAGGTAACGGTTGGGGTCGGGATCCTTCTCGAGCCACTCGCCTCTTCTGACGATAAAGCCGAGGTTGTTCACGCCCTGGGTCACAACGGTGGTCACAGCGCCGTTTGCGTCGCCGTTATCCACGAAGGTAAAGCCGGAGGTCTCGTTGTCACCGTTAAAGGTGCTGCCGCCGCCTTCGCCCCATGCCCACAGGCCCCAATCGGTATAGTCGCCGTCGGTACGCAGGTAGTGGAAAACGACCTTCAGGCCGTCTGCCGCATTGACAGATGCTGTCGGAACCAGCATAAAGCAGCTCAGCGCCAGCATCAGCGTAACAACGGAGGCTATGATGCGTTTGGAAAGTCTTTTTGCATTCATAGTGTTTTCTCCTTTGCAATTATTTCAGCAGTTTAGATTTGTCCGCTCCGGCGTCGATTTGTGAACTGACACCTCAGCAAACACTGCTGTTAATCACCACGATTATACCATTTTGCTCACTCAAAATAAACTGTTTTTTGTTTTTTCGTCAAAATGCAATAGACAAATTCAACCCGACATTTTCGGTTGTTTTGCACAAAGCTCAGGGCGCATCTCCCTTTACCAGCGTCATACACCTGCCGCAGTAGCGCAGCAGCAGCTTTTCACCGTCAAGCTCATAGTCAAAGCTCACCGTCCCGAAATCCTCCGACAGCACCGTAACGGTCCCGTCCCCCACCAGGCATTCCCCTGTCAGGTTCACATCCTCTCCGAAGCCCGACGCTGTCAGCGTGAGACGGTCCTGTGCAAAGTCCAGGGTACAGCTCCGTGCTCCAGACGGCTGCGGTAGCTCCCAATGGTGTCGGGTCAGTTCCTCACCGGCGGATTCCGGCGGCGACGGCACACATCCCCCCATGACGGAAACTGCTATACATATAATAAGGCTCCCCGACGTCAGTATTTTTTTCCTCATGCACACACCCCCTTTCATCTCTATGCCGTAACTGCCGTTTTTAGCAGTCCCTCCGGTTTTCGCTCCCCCGATAACGTCATATTATCCAAACAATCCAAAAAATTCGCCCTGTTTTTCAAATCTATACCACAAAACAATGAATTTTGCAAGATTTATAAATTATACTTGCATTTTGCGGCAGCATATATTAGAATAAAAAAGGTTTTTAATGCAGTTTTGCAGCTTTTATGAATGAAATAATGATTTTCAGGAGGAACAATCATGCAGACTTACGCATCCACTGACAAGACGACCCTGAGCGAAGAATACAAGAAGCTCTCCGATGCTTATGCCGCTTTCAAGGCACAGGGACTCTCCCTGAATATGGCAAGAGGCAAGCCCGGTTCCGAGCAGCTCAATATTTCCAACGATATGCTTACCGTGCTCACCCCCGACACCTGCTTCAAGACCGATGACTGTCCCGACAGCCGCAACTACGGCAATCTTGACGGTCTCAATATGGCCAAGAAGCTCTTTGGCGATATCCTCGGCGTTGATCAGAAGAACGTATTCGTAGGCGGCAACTCCAGCCTGAATATGATGTTTGATACCATCGCCTGCCTCATGGAGCAGGGCTGCGGCGATAAGCCATGGAACCAGCAGGGAACCATCAAGTTCCTCTGCCCCGCTCCCGGCTATGACAGACACTTCGGCGTGACGGCTTATTTCGGTATTGAAAATATCACCGTTCCCATGACGGAAAACGGCCCCGATATGGATATCGTAGAGAAGCTCGTGGCAGAGGATGCCTCCATCAAGGGTATCTGGTGCGTGCCGAAATACTCCAATCCCCAGGGTATCACCTACTCCGACGAGACTGTCAGACGTCTGGCTGCCCTGAAGCCCGTCGCCAAGGATTTCCGCATCATCTGGGATAACGCCTATATCATCCATGATATCAACGGCACTCCCGACCAGCTGCTCAACATCTTCGATGTCATCAAGGGCACAGAGAATGAAGATATGGTGCTGGAGTTCTGCTCCACCTCCAAGATCACCTTCCCGGGTGCAGGCGTTGCCGCTATGGCAGCCTCCGAGAATAACCTGGCTCTTCTCAAAAAGCGCTATCAGTTCCAGACCATCGGCTATGACAAGCTCAATATGCTGCGTCATGTGCTGTACTTCAAGGATCTGGACGGCGTGCTCGCCCACATGCAGAAGCACAGAGCCGTTCTGGAGCCGCGCTTCAAGATGGTGACCGACACCCTTGAGCAGGAGCTTGCCGGTCTGGGCATTGCTCACTGGACAAACCCCAACGGCGGTTATTTTGTCAGCATTGACGTGATGGACGGCTGTGCCAAGAGAGTGGTTTCCCTCTGCAAGGAAGCCGGCGTGGTGCTCACCGGTGCCGGCGCTACCTATCCCTACGGCAAGGACCCCAAGGACAGCAATATCCGTCTGGCTCCCACTTATCCCCCCGTTGAAGAGCTTGAAAAGGCAATGGCCATTTTCTGCATCTGCGTGAAGATGGCTGCTATCGAACAGCTCACGAAATAATGTCAAACGGCGCACGGCTTTATTTTAGTCGTGCGCTTTTTTGTGTCAAGCTCACTTCTTTACACCTTCCGGACGCCCCTTTCCCTTAACCGCTGACAAAGGGAGGACACAGGAAGCAGGAGGTTTTCAACAGCCAAAATTTCAAAGGTATTTTTGGTAAGATTGTATATTTCTGTCATTCATTTCCGTCAAAACGGAAAATCAATGGATTCCTACGGTGTTTTTAGAGGATTTTCGTCACATATTCTTTTCCCGGTTTTCTTTGCGCACCGGAGCGAACCGCTTTTCGCTGTAAAAAAGAATTGACTTTTATAGGCAAAAAATATATAATATTGTTTGATATGTCCATAGTTTGTCTGACGAAGGTACGCTCCCTCTGCGGAAGCCCCTCCTCAGGCGGCCGGACACAAAAGAAAAAATTGGAGGATACCGTATGAAAAAATCCAGAAAACCGGTGTTCTTCATCGTGTTTGTTTTTATCCTTGCACTCGCCTATACCTCGATCTTCGGCATATACGGCGAAAACGGCGACTTTACCATCACCTACATCAAGGGTATCAACGACATCCGATGGGGCATCGACATCAAGGGCGGTGTAGAGGCGGTTTTTGCGCCTGCCGACGGCGTTGACGCCAGCGACGCCGAGATGGAAGCCGTAAAGTCTATCCTCGATCTGCGTCTTGTATCGCAGAACGTGACGGACTACGAGATCTATCCTGACTACACCAATGACCGTATCACCGTGCGCTTCCCCTGGAAATCGGACGAGACGAATTACAATCCCGACGAAGCCATCCAGGAGCTTGCCGCAACCGCAGAACTGACCTTCCGTGCCGGCACCGAACAGACCGGTGACGTCATCCTGACCGGTAAGAACGTCAAGCGGGCTTATACCAGCTACATCCAGACCGACAACAGCGGCACCCGTCAGCACGTTGTCAACCTTGAGTTTGACGACGAGGGCATCAAGTCCTTTGCTGCCGCTACCGCTACCGCTGCTGCGAACCAATCACAGATCTCTATCTGGATGGACGATGAGCTGATCTCTGCTCCTTCCGTGAGCAAGGAGATCCCCGACGGCAACTGCTACATCAGCGGCGGCGGTTCGGAGGGCTTCTCGGCTGCCGAGGCTGCCAAGCTCGCCAACACCATCAATGCCGGTGCACTTCCCTTCAGCCTGAAGGTGGAAAGCTACGGCACCATCAGCCCGTCTCTCGGAAGCTTTGCGCTGGAGGCTATGGGCATTGCCGCTATCGTTGCATTCTGTCTGATCTTCACCTTCATGGTCATCATGTACAGACTGCCCGGCTTCATTGCCTTTATCGCACTTCTTGGTCAGATGGCCATTGCCATCATGGCCGTTTCCGGCTACTTCCCAGCATTCCCCAGCTTTACTATGACAATTCCCGGTATCGCCGGCCTGATCCTCTCCATCGGTATGGGCGTTGACGCCAACATCATTACCGCTGAGCGCATCAAGGACGAGCTCTGGACCGGCAAGACCCTGGACGGCTGTATCACCAACGGTACCAAGGGCAGCTTCGCCGCTATCTTCGACGGCAATATCACCGTCATCATCGTGGCTGTCATCCTGATCCTTGTGTTCGGTCCTGCCAACATCCTCTCCGCAATCTTCGGCGTTTCCACAACCGGCCTGATCTATGCATTCGGCTACACCCTCCTGGTGGGCGTTATCGCCAACTTCATCATGGGCGTGGGTGCTTCCAGACTGATGCTGCGCTCCGTTTCCAGCATCAAGTTCCTCAGAAATAAAAGACTATATGGAGGTAAGAAATCATGAGACAGAAATTCCATATAGACTTTGTCAAGAATTCCAAGATTTTCTTCTGCATCTCCCTGGGTATCATGCTGGTTTCCCTGGTGCTGAATATCTTCGTGTTCCCCACCCAGGTGGACATCCAGTTCACCGGCGGTACGATCATCAAGTACAGCTACGGCGGCGACATCAAGAGTGAGGATATCGAGAAGACCGTCAATGATACGATCAAAGGTATGGAGTCCCTTAAAAACGACACCATCACCTTCGCATACAGTGATAACCTGGCAGCTGATGCCAGCAAGCAGAACAATCACATCGTGTCCCTTCAGTTCACCGGCAATAAGGCTGTCTCCGTAGAAGACAAGAAGGCAATCACCACTGCTCTTCAGACAACCTATTCCGACAATAACTTCACAGAGGCTTCCTCCTCTTCGGTTGACGCCTCCAAGGGTACCAACTTCTTCTTCAAGTGTCTGGTGGCCGTCATCCTCGCCGCTGTCCTGATGATCTTCTATGTAGCAATCCGCTTCCGCAAGATCGGCGGTCTGTCTGCCGGCGTCATGGCAGTCGTTGCCCTGGTTCACGACCTGATTATCGTCTACTTCACCTTTGCGATGTTCCGTATGCCGCTCAATGACAACTTCATTGCCGTCGTACTGATGATCCTCGGTTACTCCCTCAACGATACCATCGTTATCTACGACCGTATCCGTGAGAACAGAAGAAAGGCGGGTCCCAAGACTCCCACCGGCGAGATCGTCAACGCCAGCCTCAACCAGTGTCTCGTGAGAACCATCTGCACCTCCATTACCACCATCGTGGCAATCGGTTCGGTTCTGGTGGTATCCCTGATCTACAATATTGATTCCATCGTCAGCTTTGCACTGCCGATGATGATCGGTCTGATCTCCGGTTCCTATTCTTCCCTCTGCATTGCAGCTCCCCTCTGGGTGATGTGGAAAAACCACAAGGACAAGAAAAAGGCCGAGGCCAGAAAGAATGCCGACGCTTCCAAGGGCAGCAAAAAGTCTGCCAAGAGCAAGGAAGCCAAAGCCTCCGACAAAGCCTGATCTTTCCGCACTACAGGATACAGCATTTGCTGTATCCTGTTTTTTTGAGCGGAAAAGAGTTGTGTTCTCTCTCTGAAAAAAAATTGTCGTTTTCATAGAAATTTTATAAAAACCTATGGTGAAATCCTGGATTTTGTGTTATAATGTATGTATCATTTTTAAGGAGTGAATCACTATGCAAAATATCTGGCATGATATGGACTCTTCCCGAATCAATCCTGAGAATTTTATGGTTGTTATCGAGATCCCCAAGGGCAGTAAGGCAAAGTATGAGCTTGATAAACAAAGCGGTCTGCTGAAGCTCGACCGTATTCTTCATACATCGACCCATTACCCTGCTAACTACGGCTTTATTCCCCGCACCTACGCTGATGACCTCGATCCCCTTGATGTTCTGGTGCTCTGCTCGGAGACCATCATTCCCCTGACGCTCATCCAGTGCTACCCCATCGGCGTGATTACCATGCTCGATAACGGCCGTAATGATGAGAAAATCATCGCTATCCCCTTCAACGATCCCACCTATAACGGCTATACCGATATTTCGGAGCTGCCCCAGCACATCTTTGATGAAATGACCCACTTCTTCACCGTCTATAAGTCTCTGGAAAACAAGGAGACCGTTGTGGATGAGGTCAAGGGCCGTGAATATGCCATCAAGATCATCGAGGACACGATCAGGAACTATCGCGAGAAGTTCAATGCCGTCTGATTCTGATGAAAGGATTATTTTGAAGAATGGAAGAAAACAGGAAAGATAACAGCGATGTCCAAGAAAACGGAGCTGCTCAGGGAAAACCGGGCAAGCGTCAGGTGACGGTAATCAATGCACCCAAGCGTAAAAAGAAGCCGCTGAAAACGCCCTCACAGATCATCAGATTTGTTATGATCTTCTGCTTCGTCATCTGTATCCTGCTGATGACCTATCCCTTTATTTCAGTGGAGCTTTGTATCAATGAGAACCTGGAGGTCAGCCCCATCACTGCGGATGTCCCGCTGCATCTGGCCACACAGGATGAGATCAACGCCGCCGAAAAACGTCTGCAAACCGCTATGGACGGTCTTGTGGAGGCTCCTAAGGAAGAAGAAACCTCCGGTGAAGAAACCGGTTCCGAAAACAGTCAGGAAAACAGCAATGCTTCTCAGCCGGAAGGCAGCGAAGAGAGCAAGCCTGAACATACTGCCAACCGTACCATCGGAACCGCCTATTACGACTGGACCTATCAGGTTCTTGAAGGCGTGAATATCGACGCTCTCGGAACGCTGATCGACAAGGCCATGAATGTGGACCGTGAGGAATACACCGAAGAAAGTGTGGCTGTCCTGAATGATGCTGTCCTCCATGCCCAGCGTGTCCTCTGTGCCAAGGTGACCGTGACGCAGAATGCCTGGCAGATGATGGTGGGCGGACCTGTCAAGGAAGCCTTCGGCGTGGTCAGCTCCGTGGGAGAAACCATTTTCCGTACCATCCTCGCCTTTGCTTTGGGTCTGATCCCGCTTGTGTGCTTCTTTGCGGCATCCTTCGACAGGCGACGCCATATTAAGCACGTCATCATTATGATTGGCTGTGTACTGGCTCTGCTCGATCTGTTCCTCGCCATCTATCCCTATGTGGGTATTGGTGCGGTCCTCTCCATCATCATGTATGTCATCATCTCCCTGCTCAATTTCTGCAGTATCTACGCAAAACAGCAGGAGGATCATATTGTCAATCATCCCGAGGAGGAAGCGGAATTTACCGTCAAGCACCCCCAGTTTGTAAAGGCGCTGCTGAACGAAAAATCCTTCGGCCGTTACTATGACACCCAGCACAGACGTGAACAGGAGTACAAGGCCGCCAAAAATGCACAGAAACGCAACAGCAAAAAGAAAAAGGGCAAATAATTGCCCCCGTTTCCGGAAATGATAATCATTAAAGGAGTTGAAACTATGTCAGTCATCAAAATTACCGCCGCTAATTTTGCCGAAGAGGTACTGCAGTCCGAAAAGACGGTTCTGATCGACTTCTGGGCTTCCTGGTGCGGACCGTGCCGGATGCTCTCCCCCGTTGTGGACGAGATTGCCGAGGAACACAGCGAGATCAAGGTCGGAAAGATCAACGTTGACGACGAATCCGAACTGGCACAGAAGTTCGGCATTATGAGTATACCCACCCTGGCCGTCTTCAAGGACGGGAAATGCGTGGATATGCAGGTGGGTGTCCGCCCGAAGCAGTCCATCCTCGATATGCTCCGATAACCCTCTGAAAGCAGAAACAGATAACAGCCGGTTCATCAGCTGTTATCTGTTTTTTTCTTGCGGGAACGCTTTGGCTTCAGGCGGATGTCGTAAAGCCTCATCCGATAGAGACAGTTGAACTGGATGCCCCAGAGGAAAATATAAACCGCAAAGTAAATCCACATCATAATAATGACGGCGGTACCCAGACTGCCGTAGAGAGAATTCTGTGCAAAGTAGCGAATATAAATGCTCACACCCCAGGTGAGGAAATCCCAGGCAATGGTGACCAGCAGCATACCGGGCAGCAGGGCACGGAAGCTGCGATAGCGTTTGTTTTTGATTCGCCTTCTCAGAAAGAGCTTGAGCGTCACGAGCAGGAACATCAATTCCAGCATCTTGAACAGGAAGTACTGGAGGATATTGATAAACAAGGAGACAAACACATTATCAAATACCTGCTGGACAAGCTCGGTGAACATCATGTCAAGGAGCAGCACGCCGGCTGCGAGGCTCAGAAGCAGAAGGATCACCACGGTATACCCCATAGCAAAAACCCGCTTAAAGAACCAGAAGCGCGTATCCCGCAGACGATAGACCCTGGACACTCCCTCCGTGATGGTGTACAAACCGTTCCCGGCGGACCAGAGTGCCACAATGATCGTGATGATCACAAAACCGGATGACGACTGTCTGGCGGCATTATACACATAGACAATGAGATCATAAACCTTCGGGTCCATCTCTACCTGGAACATGGAAACAAACTTTTCAGGGGTAGGGTCATGTCCCAGCAAAACGGTGACCGCATAGACAAACATGATAAACGGAATGATCGACAAAATCAGAAAGAACGCCGACCGCCCCGAAAGTGCCGGGATATTATTAAGACGGCTTCGTTTCAAAAAATACTTAACATGCGCCACCAATAGCCAGAACTTATTCCGTGGCCTTTTCAACCCATCACCTCCTGCGCCGGGCAGAACCTGCGCTCTCTTTGTACGTCTTTGACAAAGCTGCCCTGTCGCTGACATCCGGCACGGCGGCCTGCCGGCTAAATCTATCATCTTTCATACACAGACACAGCCGTTTTCAGAAAGCGGATTTGCCCGTCTCGTTGACTTCGTGCAGTGCCGGCGGAAAATCATTTCGCCGGGTAATAATAAATCTGCAGGGGCAGAGGATTCTCTTTTCTCTCAGGATCGAAACTACTCGTTTGCAGCATCAGACTGCCGTTCTGACTGCGTGATCCGCTGTCAATATAGTACCGACTGTCAGAGAAAGTCATCGGATACTGCGAAAAACCGTCTCCCGCCCATTCAAAATAGTAGGGCAGTTCTTTTTCCTTTTCTGCGGCGGATTCCTCTTCCTCCTGTTTTTCCTGTTCCGACTGCTCCTCCGATGAGTTGCTACTGGTTTTCAGCAGTTCGTGGTTGAAAAAGAAGGGGGTTCCGCTGCCAAAGGAGGCACAGACAGCTTCGCTTGACTCATCCAGCAGCTCCAGAGAGGTGAGACTTCCCAGGAAATGGGTGGCACTGAAATTCTCGTAATAAATACAGTCCTTGTTGAAAATGATAAAACGGCTCACCATCTGCTTCATCTCATTGAAGACCTCGTCCGCCATCAGCATATTGGCATTTGCCTTGACCATCAGCAGCGTGATATCCCGTTCGTCCAGCTTCTTGTAATCCATATCGTAGGTATCGACAAACATCCGCACATTCGATTCCTCATCAAAGTGCAGCCGCAGCAGATAGATCCTGCTGCCGTCCGAATACACCTGCCGGAGGGTATCACCGATCAGCTCGTTGAGTTCAAAGCTCATCACCTGACGGATACCGCAGGTAGCAGGGTCAAACTCATACAATCTGTCTGTCAGATTGAGCTCCTGGTCGTGATTGATAATCAGCAGTTTTCCGTTAGCCGCAGCCATCGCGGTATAGGCAAAACCGTTATTGCTGATCTGATACTTTTGCATCGAATGTTTGTCCAGGTCAAATTCCAGCAGCCAGAGAGGGTCTTTTTCACTGTCCATCAGATTGCCGGTCATCACGAGTGTATATTCCTTGCTGCCAAGCTCGGTGCGGGCATAGGTTGCCTCATAAGACAGGTCCTTGATACTGCCGAGCAGCACATCTTTATTTTCCTCCGGTTTGTTCTCATCCGGCAGATAGAGATGATATTCTGTCACCTTCTGATTCTGCGCATCGGTCTGAGCGGCAGAGTAGAAGATGCCCTTATCGGTAACAACCGCTCCGCCCGACTGTTGGAACTGTCCGAGCTTCTTCTGGCTCTTGTCCAGCACCTCGATAACGAAATTGGATACGAGATCCGGATTAGTGGAGGCACTTTGACTCTCCTGATTGTCAGAGGCTTCCGCTGCCGAAGCATCGGAGGTACTTTCCTGCTCCTGTCCCGACGGAGCAGATGAAATACTGCTGACAGCTGACGAGGATTGTTCGGTATTCTGCTGAGCACAGCCTGCTATCATACCGATCCCTAGCAGGACGGACAGCAGACAAGCTGATGTTCGTTTCATGTTCATAACCTCCCTGTCTTTACACCTGAACAAGCTTTGTTACGTTACCTCTATCATATCAAAATCACGCAGATTTTTCAATCATTCCAATGATCTTTTCTATCTTTCTTACCGGTTGCCCCTGATAGCGGCGAAACCTCATCCCGGTGAAGATCTGCATCAAAAAACCCTGTTCCGCCTCAGGCAGTAAACAGGGTTTTTGCCTATCCGGACAATGCCTCAAACAGATGGTTCTTCCAACCCTCCACCTGGGAACCGAAGAGCCTTCCTGCCAGTTCTCTCCCCTCATCCGATGTCAGGAACTCATAAACGGAGCGTATCAGCTCCCATGACAGATGATTGGTACGACAGACAACAGCCCCCTCCTTGGGATGGAGCGTATTCAGGTGCAGCGTGAAATGCAGACTGCCCAGGTTATACTCAAAACGGGTCTGTACATAGAGCGTGCTGTTCTCATAGCGTAGATAGGGCTTCCCATCCGTCATCCCGGAGATGATCCGATCGACGACCCAATCAGGCAGGGGCAGCTCCCCTAATTTCACATGACGAAACTGTACTGCCGCCTCACCGTCAGCCCCCTCCTGCACAACGGAGATCTGTGCATACACCGAAAAATGGTGCTGTCGGAAATACACCCGTGCATAAAGCTCCGTATCCGACTCCTCGTGAAAATACAGACGGATATTTTCCAGAACCGGTTCTTCATCCCCTGTCTGGACACGCCGGCAGAAGAAGCGGTTCAGATAGGTATTCACCTTATCCTCCGTCACCTCAAAACGGCTGCCGGTCAGAGCACCCCTGAGTACATCAAACGGAAAGGAATCATCTGTGGATTCCAGGGTATAGCGGTCGCTGTTATGATCGGTGAACGCCAGACCCACACACACCGCCGCCGCTGCCGCCAATGAAACCAGCAGCAGACAGAAAATGAGCAGGATGGCTTTCCCGACCGGGAATCTCTTTTTTCTCACAAGCATCTCCCGATTTCTGACGGATCATTTCAGTTCGGCAATGGTCACACCGGCATCACCCTCACCGTAGGTACCCAGACGGTAGGAACGGATGGAGGGATGCTTTTTCAGGTGGTTCTGGATTTCCTTGCGCAGCACGCCTGTTCCCTTGCCGTGGATAATGGTAAGCTGGTGCAGTCCCTGCATAATGGCGGCGTCAATGGCTCTGTCCACCTCCAGCAGGGCATCGATCACCACTTCACCGCGCACATCCACCTCTGTGGAGGCTGTACGTCTCACATCGGAACGGACTGTCCGGGTCACACTCCGCTGCGGCACCTTCACCTTTTCCTGTTTCAGGAGCCGCAGATTGCTGATCGGTACACGGGTCTTGATGATCCCTGCCTGTACCAGGACGCTGTCCTTGCCGGTTTCAAGCACCGTCGCTTTTTTGTCGATATCGAAAATCAGCACCAGATCCCCCACCTTCAGGGGTCTGGGCAGCACATAATCCTCATTGTTCACCGCTTTCACGGGATCGGCGGCATCCTCCATACTGCGGATATCCGCTTTGAGCTTTGCTTTTTCCTCGGCGGTGACATCCTTTTTCCTGCGGATGGCTTCCAGCTCATCCAACACGCCGTACACCTGTGCCCGTGCCTTGGTGATGATCGTCTCCGCCTGCTGTTTGGCCTGTTCCAGTTCACGCTGACTATCGGCTCTTGTTTTCTCGGCGTCACGCTTAGCCTGTTCCAGCTCCGCCTGCACCTGCCGTTTCAGCTCATCAGCCTCTTCCAGCTTTCGTTCCAGCTCATTGCGGCTCTGTTCCAGTTTGCCGACAACGGCTTCAAATTTGGTATCCTCCGTGGACACCAGCTCCCTGGCACGGTCAACCACCTCACTGCTGATACCAAGACGCTCGGAGATCGCAAAAGCATTGGAGCGTCCCGGCATACCGATCAACAGTTTATAGGTAGGATGCAGCGTCGCGACATCAAATTCACAGCAGGCATTTTCGACACCTGCCGTATCGAGGGCATAGCTTTTCAGCTCGGCATAGTGAGTCGTGGCAGCGACCTTGGCTCCCTGCTGCCGCAGACGTTCAATGATCGCCTCCGCAAGCGCCGCACCCTCAACGGGATCGGTACCTGCTCCCAGCTCGTCGATCAGCACCAGACTGTGCTCATCGGCAACCTCCAGAATACGCTTGATATTCGTCATGTGCGCCGAGAAGGTGGAGAGCGACTGTTCAATGCTCTGCTCATCACCGATATCGGCTAAGATATTGTCAAAAACCGACAGTTCACTGTTATCGGCAGCGGGAATCATCAGTCCGCACATTGCCATCAGGGTCAGTAATCCTGTCGTTTTGAGAGAAACGGTTTTACCGCCGGTATTCGGGCCGGTCACCACCAGGGTATCAAACTCCCTGCCCAGTTCAATGTCCGTCGGCACGACCTGATCGGCAGGAATCAGCGGGTGGCGGGCCTTTTTCAGCACCAGTCTGCCCTCGTTATTCATCACAGGCATGGACGCTTTCATCCGATAGGCAAGATGTGCCTTGGCAAAAATAACGTTGAGTTCGGTGAGCAGCTCATAGCTGCGGATGATCTGATCGGCATAGGCTCCCAGCTCGGCGGACAGCTCTGACAAAATTCTGTCGATCTCCGCCTGTTCCTTCCCCCGCAGGATACGGATATCGTTATTGGCCTCCACCACGCTCATCGGCTCGATGAACACGGTAGCACCGCTGGAGGAGGTATCATGCACCAGACCGGAAACCGATGAACGGAACTCCGCCTTGACGGGGATGACATACCTGCCGCTGCGGATGGTAACGATACTGTCCTGCAGGTATTTCTGCATAGACTGGGAGTGGATCATCTGGTCGAGCTTGTCTCTGATTTTTGCGGAGGCGGCGGCGATCTTCTTACGGATAGCAGCAAGTTCCGGAGACGCGTTATCGGCGATCTCTTCCTCTGACAGTATCGTTGAGGTGATCTTTGTCTCCAGATATTTATTCGGTACCAGGGCATTAAAGCGTCTGTCGAGACTGCAGGTAACGGAAGCGGATTTTGCCCGCCAGTCCGTCACCGTGCGGATGACGCGCAGAAGAGACGCACAGCGCAGGAGTTCCAGCGGAGTAAGCACGGCTCCGGCATCCGCACGTTTCAGCGCATTCTTCATATTGTGCAGGTTACCAAAGGCAGGTGCGCCGAAACGCCCCACCAATGCATGGGCATCGTAGGTTTCCTGCAGCAGTTCCTTCACTTCAAACAGTCCTGTGGAGACTTCTGTTTCGAGAGCCAGCTTCCGGGCATCCTCAAAGGAGGTCTGTTCTGCCAGAAGCTCCAGTATTTTATGTAATTCCAATGATTGTTGATCTCTGTTCATAATCATATCCTTTAACTTGTCCGCACCTGTCGATAGAATTCCAGGGCGGTAAATGGTTGTTTAAAACGTTCAAGCACGAAAGCCTCCGTGCATTTAGCGAGCTGCTCCAAAGACTCAGGTGATGTCTGAAAGGAGAAGATCTTCTTCGGGTCAGCCACCACCAGATAGCGGAAAGCCGTCAGCGCTCCCCTTGACAATCCGCACAGACCGGGAGCCCCATCGGTACAGGAGGAGCAGATCAGGTGATTTTTCACGGTATCGAAATACATGAGGTCAGCCTCATAGCAGCCGCAGCCGGTGCAGTAGAGCATATCAGGATGATAGCCGAGGCTGATCATCAGCCGCAGTTCATAGACAGCCTTGATAAACAGCAGCGGTTTTGTCCCCAGCGGGATGAAATGCAGGCAGTTGAGCAGCAGACGGAGCTGTTCAGAGGATTCCGTTCCCTCCGGCACCGCGAATATTGCCAGTTCGCAGAAATACTGAGCCAGAGCGAGCTGTTCGATATCCTTTCTGATCTGGTAGAAAAGGCGGATACTTTCTGCCTCGTCGATCACATAGCTGCTTTTTCCGTGAAAGATAGACAGACGGGAATAGCACATGGTCTGGGTAGCGGCGAAGCAGGTATTTTTCATATTCTTACCGCCTCTGACAAAGCAGCGCAGCACGCCCTGGTTCTTTGTCAGCACCGTAACCAGCCGATCTTTATCCCCAATGGTCTGTTCTTTCAGGATCAGTCCCTCGGTTTCCGTTCTCATACCATTCCTCCGGTTTCCGTTGAGCCGCATCGGGCGGATAGCCCAATTTCACCCGGCAATAAGCCAGGTAGTCACTCACACTTCCTGTTCGCACAAAGTTCTCCCAAGCGGTATTTTCATCCATACAATTCTCCGGCAACGCTGCCGCCTCCATTCTCATGGTTTCCAGGAGTCTTGTGTATCTCCACAACTCTCCCCCAACACTCTACACCATCTTTATTCACTCTAACGAATTGTATGTCTCTATTATACCCTCAACCCATAAAAATATTCCATGAATCTTGTCAGCGGCGGCGCAGAGCCTGCGCACCCGTGTCACGCTGTCGTTCGCTGCGCTCACTCTGTATGCCTAAGGCGGAAGGTGCAGTATCGCTAACATCCGGCACGGCGCAGCAAGGCTGCGTATTTTCTACAGCCGCCGACACGCCCCTTACGAGGGGCGCTTAACGGCTGTTTTATCTATACTCCTTACATTTTCATTCTCTCTCAGTACCCGTGCCTGCTTTATTCTTAGGGTATCCCCTCCAAGCACGGGGATTGTATCCGTAAGTTTTATCTGAATAGTGCGCTGGCGCACGGAAGCGCGTATCGGGTGCGCAGGCTCTGCGCCGGGTTATTGGAGCAGATCATTTTCATCGTAGCCGAGTGAGCGCAGGATGGATTCACGGTTGCGCCAGTCCTCCTTCACCTTCACCCATATCTGCAGATTTACTTTGCAGTCAAAGAATTTCTCCATATCCTGACGGGCGTAGGTTCCGATCTTTTTCAGCATGGAACCTCCCTTGCCGATGATGATGCCCTTATGACTGCTCCGCTCACAGTAGATCACGGCGTCAATGTCAATGATGTCACCGCTCTCACGCTCCTTCATCCGTTCCACAAATACCGCCGATCCGTGCGGCACCTCACGCTCCAGCAGTCGCAGCAGCTTTTCCCGCACGATCTCCGCAGCAATCACTCGCTCGGGCTGATCGGTCAGCGTGTCCTCATCAAACATGAAGTCACCTTCCGGCGCCAGTGAACGCATCTCCTTTTTCAGGATGTCAATGCCGGAGCCGGTTTGTGCAGAGCAGGGAACCACCGCACTGAAATCATACAGTTCCGCCAGCGAGGAAATCTGTCCTGCCAGTACCGACTTATCGTTTATCGTGTCAATCTTGTTGATTGCCAGCACCGCCGGGATATCCATGCTCCGGAACTTTTCGATCAACTGCTTTTCTTCCTCGCTCACAGGTCTGTTTGCCTCTGTCACCAGTACGCACATATCCACACCGGCTACCGATTCATTGATGGAACGCAGCATATAACGGTCCAGATCGTTGCGGGGCTTATGCAGACCGGGGGTATCAATAAATACCAGCTGGCTGCTCTCTTCGGTGAGCACGCCCATGATACGGGTGCGGGTCGTCTGCGGCTTAGAGGAGACAATGGCGATCTTCTCCCCCAACAAACGGTTCAGGATCGACGATTTTCCTACATTCGGTTTTCCCACAATCGCAATAAATGCGGTTTTAGTCTTTGTCATGCTTCTTCTTCCTTTCCATGCTGCTGTTCTTCTTCCCTCTACAGCGTTCTTTCAGCCCCACGGGTCCCCATACGATATAGAACACCGAACATACCGCCAGCAGCACTACGGCTGTCAGGTTCCACGGATGAGTCATATAAAAGGTATAGAGTCTGATCCACCCCTCGGCGTTCCAGAACAGGAATACACCGATCACAGCAGCAAAAATCGCCAGCACCAACACGGCGCCGGCTGCTGCGTCTTTAGAATGTTTGATGTGCGGGTCCGTTTCCTGCGTCACCTTATCGCAAAGCTCCTCAATTGCGGTATTGATCATCTCGGCAGCGATCACTGCGCCTATTGTGAGAAACAGCACCAGCCACTCACTGCATGAAAAATCAAAAAAACGCGCAAAAACGAGAACATACAGCGCAGCCACTGTATGAAATCTCATGTTTCGCTCGTTTTTGATGCAGTGCAGTATTCCAAGGAACGCATATCCGAAGCCCTTGAAAAAGGACATCAGCTCTCGTCCTTCATCACATAACTGGAGGAGCTGGGAAGGCCTAACAATGTCATAACCTTTTCTTCCTTTTCGCGCATACGAATCCGCTGCAGGCCGTTATCCTCATGGTCATAGCCCAGCAGATGCAGCATGGAATGAGCGGTCAGATAGCCAACCTCTCTTTGCAGGGAATGTCCGAATCGCTCTGCCTGCTCAATAGCGGTCTCCATCGAGATCACGATATCACCCAGGATCTTGGCGCCGGTGGTCGGATCGGTATCATACTTGCCGTTCTCGCCCATCGGGAACGACAGCACATCCGTCACACGGTCAATATTGCGGTAGATCGCATTCATTTCCTTGATCTGCTTATTATTCACCATGGTCACACTCACCTCTACCGAGCCTTCAAATTCTTCCATCTGCAGCACGGCATTGCAGCACCGTCTGATCAGCATACGCAGTCCGGTAGGCACCTTCACGTCCTTTTGCTTATTGGAAATAATTACTTTAATTTTGTCCATCAAGAACCTCACCTTTCACTATTATTCATTTTGGCTTTTTATTGATCACACTGTCATACGCCTTGATAATATCCTGTACCAGTCTGTTGCGTACAACATCCTTTGCAGAAAACATGATTGTTTCGATACCCTCAATATCCTTCAGGATCCGTACCGCATCCTTCAGACCCGAACGCACCCCGCCCGGAAGGTCGATCTGGGTAATATCTCCCGTGATCACCATTTTTGAATTGAACCCCAGTCTTGTCAGGAACATCTTCATCTGCTCCGGCGTTGTATTCTGCGCCTCATCCAGGATGATAAAGCTGTCATCGAGTGTCCTGCCTCTCATATAGGCAAGCGGCGCCACTTCAATGTTGCCTCGTTCCACATATTTTTGATAGGTCTCTGCGCCTAGCATATCAAACAAAGCGTCATACAGCGGCCGCAGATACGGATCCACCTTGCTCTGCAGATCACCCGGCAGAAAACCCAGCTTTTCACCGGCCTCCACAGCCGGCCTGGTGAGGATGATCCGGTTAATCTCCCTGGCACGGAAGGCTGCCACCGCCATTGCAACGGCAAGATAGGTCTTACCGGTACCTGCCGGTCCGACACCGAAGGTCACGGTATTCTTCTGGATTGCCGTACAGTAGCTCTTCTGACCGAGTGTCTTCGGCTTTACCGGACGCCCCTTGGAGGTAATGCAGATGCAGTCACCGCCCAACTGTTCAATACGCTGTTCCTTGCCTTCGTTGACCAGAGACATACAGTAGCGTACGTTCTGGTCACTCAGGGCTTCTCCCTTATTGATCAGATTCAGCAGGCTTTCGATCACCCTGGAAGCGCGGGAAACATTTTCCGGCTCTCCGGAGATCTTCAAATCAGAACCCCTGCACACCACCGACACCATATACTCATTCTGTATGAGTTTGATATTTTCATCAAACGTACCGAACAGTGCGACAGCCTGCTCCATCCTGTCAATATTGATTGTCTGTTCAAACATGGAATCACCTTAATCATTTCTGATGATGACACTCTTTTAACAATTATGTTAAAAATATATAATTAGAATATAATTTTTTTCATTATATCATAAAAATGGTGAAAAGTCACTATATTTTTGAAACTTTTTTTGTTTTTTCAAAATATTTTTTTCCTCTTCTTTTTGATTTCTGTATATATTTTTACAGAATTTAAAAAAAGGTATTGACATCCAGAAAGAAATATGATATGATAACAAAGTCGCAGGGAGCGACAACGGACATACGGAGAGGTATCGAAGCGGTCATAACGAGGCGGTCTTGAAAACCGTTTGTCCGAAAGGACACATGGGTTCGAATCCCATCCTCT
>ONEU01000022.1 GCA_900316925.1 uncultured Eubacteriales bacterium | reverse complement strand
CCTGCACCGACAGAAGAAGCAAAACCGGATCAGGAACCCGCACCGGCAGAGGCATCGGGTACCGGGACGAAAACGGCGGAGGAATCACAGGAAGCGGCCGACCAGACGAGTTTCATGGGACTGCACTATGAAAAGGGCGATATTCCGGCAGCACACGAGCTGGAATGTGCATTTGCGGGAGAGTGCCCCTATGAGACGGTGGACAAGCAGATCATTGAATCCGGCGGCAGACGGTATTTCTACTTCGGCGAGCTGGACGGCACCAGACGCAGCGGCCGCGGCAGGACGGTGATGAAAACCGGTGCGACTGCCTATGAAGGCGAGTACCTGGATGACAAGCGTGAAGGCTTCGGCGTGTATTACTATAAAACCGGAAAGCTCTGTTACACGGGCAACTGGAAGCAGAACAAGCGGGAGGGAATGGGTGTATCATTTTCTGCCGCCGACGGCAGCGTGTTTGTTGGCCGTTGGAAGGATGACCGCTCCGTACAGGTGGGAGCCAGCTTCGATCAGAGCGGCAGACTGCTCTATGCCGGCGGTATTGAGAACGGCAGGCAGCACGGCGCCGGTATGACCTGCAATGAAGCTGACGGTTCGTTTTTTGTGGGAAAGTACCGTGACGGTGAGTTCCTGGAGACGGGCACACAGTTCAGCGCAGAGGGGGAGCTGCTCTACACCGGCGGTTACAAGAATAACAGCCGCTGCGGACAGGGAACGTCCTATCATGCGGACGGTACCGTCTGTTACCGGGGCGAGTGGAAAAACGGTCGCTATCACGGTGAGGGGACGCTTTATCTGGAAAACGGCGGCACCCTGAGCGGCAGTTTCCAGAACGGCAAGGCCCACGGCAAAGCGACTCTGACAGACTGTAACGGGCGCGTGATTTATATCGGCAGCTTTGTTGACGACAATTACAACGGTACCGGCCGTCTGTTCACGGAGGACGGCGGTTATGCAGAGGGACGCTTTGTGGACGGGGAGCCGACCGGCATTTTCAACGAATACACCCCCGACAAAAAGCTGATCTACTGCGGTGAATGGACGGATATGCACCGCAACGGCCGCGGCATTGCCTATCGGAACGGCGAGAAGTGCTACGAGGGCGAGTTCCGGGATTCACTCTATCACGGTGAGGGAAAGCTCTACGAAAACGGCAGCGCAGTTTATCTCGGCAGCTTTGTGAACGGCAAACGGGAGGGCTTCGGCATTGCCTATCAGAAGAATATCATGCTCTACAAGGGCTTGTGGAAAAATGACAGCTACAACGGATGCGGTATTCTGTATACCGACAATGAAGCGCAGTATGTGGGCCAGTTTGAAGACGGCGCCATGAACGGCAGGATCAATGAGATTGCCGGACGCACCGTCATCCGCAAATCCATCTATACCCGCGGCGAGCGCACCTACACCTGCGAATTTACACACGGCGGTTCGCTGGTCTATTACGGCAATATGCACGGAGACGAGCGTTCCGGAATGGGCTGCAGCTTCATTGAATCCGCCGAGAAGCAGTTCGAGGGTATTTTCCGCCACAACCAGCCGGATAAACCCATGAAAGTGTCTCTGCGGGAGCTTTCGGAGCTGCCGGTCTGCAAGGAACTGGAGAACACCGAATACGAGCTTTATCGTCTCACGCCGGAGTTTATCATTGAAAAGAGTATCCGGACCGCCGGTGCATCAGGTCTGTACAGCGGCCGCCTGAAAAACGGTCTGCCGGACGGGAACGGTACGATCCTGTTCTCCGATCATCGGTACACCGGGCATTTTGTGGACGGAAAGCCCTGCGGAGAGGGCATTGTCTACCGTAACAGCGGCGAGGAGTGCCGCGGTGTTTTCTCTACCGAGCCGGTGCCCGACTGCCGCACCCTGCTGCTGTCTGAGATCACCTATTACTATACGGAATTACAGGCTGCTCCGGGAGGAACGATATGAAAACACTTTACATTTCCGACCTGGACGGTACATTGCTTGACAAGCAAGCCAGACTCTCCGCACGTTCCTCCGCCATCATCCGGGAACTGATCGGTCAGGGACTGCTGTTTTCCGTTGCCACCGCCAGGAGCCAGTCGGCGGTCGGCTATCTGCGGGAGCTGCAGGTCAATATTCCCAGCGTGCATCTGAACGGCGTGCTGATTTATGACAACCGGAAACGGCAGTATATCGGCTGTACGCCGATGGACACTGCCACCGCCCGTGAAGTCATCCGGATCCTCAAGGATTTTGACCGGATGTCCTTTGTCTATAAGTTTGATTCCGACTGCGGCATCAATGTGGAATTTGAACGGCTCACCAACGAGGTGGAGCGGAATTTCTTTGAGGTACGCAAGGATAATGACTATAAAAGCTTTCGCCAGACGGACTGTATCACGGTCAGTGATGACGAGAGAGCGATCTATTTCACAATGGTGGATCGTTATGAACGGCTGTATCCGATCTATCAGGAGATCAGTAAGCTGTCCGGAGCGAAGCCGACACTCTACCGGGACAATTATACCGAGATGTTCTTTCTGGAGGTATTCAGCTCACAGGCGACAAAAGCAGCCGGTGTGATGAAGCTCAAGGAACTGCTCGGGGCAGACAAGGTAGTAGCCTTTGGCGATAACCTCAACGATCTTGAAATGCTCCAGGCTGCCGATATCGGCGTGGCAGTAGGGGATGCCGTGGAGGAAGTGCGCCGGAAAGCCGATCTGCTCATCGGCAACAGCTATGAGGACGGCGTGGCGCTCAGTCTCCGTCAATTCTTTTCTTCGGAAGCATAAAAAAGCACGGTTGGTACCTGAACAGGCATCAACCGTGCTGATTGTTTTTTATGAAAAATAAACGGTTTCTTCGGCAGGCTTTTCGGCACTGGTCACCTCGGTGACGTAGAACATGGGGCCGACCTCATTGTTGAACATCCGGCTGCGTTCTGCCTTGACCTTGGCGGTCACGGTGTACCAGCCCTTATTAGCGAGAGTGGAAGAATGATCCCACTGGCACATAAAGCCGACATAACGGATATCCTCCACGCAGCAGGTCATGGCAAAACGACCGCCGACAAAGGAGTTTTTCGGCATTTTATTGCTTCTTGCCACCAGCGCCTTAAAGCGGATGGTCTTGCCGTCGTAATTCTGGGGCTTGTCCATCGCATCAAGATAGAGCAGTCCGAAATCCTCGTCCTTGACCTCAATGACGGGTGCGTTGATATCAAAGGGGAGGGGATCAACGATATCGTCATTCTCAACGGTGCCGTCCTTGTATTCGTACAGGATCGCCGCACGGCGGTTGATGGCGCGCACGATGGTGTGGAGCTTGATCTTGTCGATATCGCTGCTGTAGCGGTTGAAGGCGACAAGCTCCGTGACGCTGATCTTATCATATACAAGCTGCCGCATATTGTTGTTATACATATCGAAGGTCTGTGCATCTGCCATCATCATAATCTGATAGATCTGCCAGTTTTTCGGCATAACCTCAGCCAGATCATTGAGCAGCCACATACCGTTATATTCGAGCATGACTCTCTCGGCGCGGCTCTTTTTCAGACTGGTCTCAAGGAAGCTCATGGTGAACTCTTCCTTGCTTTCTACCGTCACGACGGTCACGTTTTTACCGCCGGCATATTTGGAGGTGTCCAGCTCCTCCTCGCCCTCCTCGCACAGGATAACGAGTGTTTTATCACCGTCCTGGAAGCGCTTGTCACAGAGGGTATCGTGAATGAATTTGGTTTTTCCTCCGTCCAGAAAGCCGAGGAAAAGATAGACAGGTACAGTTGCCATTATGCACACTCCTCTTGGAAAATGGTCAGATCATAAACAGCTTGGCAAGCTCGTCCTCGCGGAGCTTAGAGCCGATCACGCAGATTCTTCCGGTATAGTCGGCACTGCCGGTTCTCACGTTGGATTCTTCCGGCACGAAGTCATAGTGGATCCAGCTGCCGTCGGTGCCGGGAACGATACCCTTTGCACGCAGAACCAGACCGTATTTTTCGGTATCACCAAGAGCAGCGAGGATATTTTCGATTTCTTCCTTGGAATATTTTCTGGCGGTCTCCCTGCCCCAGCTGGTGAACACGTCATCGGCATGGTGATGGTGGTGATGACCGTGCTCGTGATGATGGTCATGGTCGTGATGGTGGTGGCACTCGCACTCAGGATCATCACATTCCTCATGGTCGTGGTGGTGATGCTCGTGCTCCTCATCGTGGTCGTGATGATAGTGATGCTCGTGCTCCTCATCGTGGTCGTGATGATGGTGGTGCTCATGCTCTTCATCATGGTCGTGATGATGGTGGTGCTCATGCTCTTCGTCATGGTCGTGGTCATGGTGATGGTGGCACTCACAGTCGGGATCGTCACACTCGTCGTCAAATCGGACATCCTCAACGGTCAGCAGAGCCTTGCCTTCCGTAGCAGACAGGATCTGATCGCCGGTCAGCTCGTCCCAGGGAGTTGTGACGATAGCGGCCTTGTCATTATGGGCTCTCAGCAGCTCCAATGCAGCTGCCAGTTTTTCGTCAGAGACATTCTGTGTTCTGCTGAGGATGATGGTGCTGGCGCTTTCGATCTGATTGTTATAGAACTCGCCGAAATTCTTCATATAGACCTTGCACTTGGAAGCATCGGCAACGGTAATGAAGCTGTTGAGCTGAACCTCGTCGCTGGCAACAGTCTTGACAGCGTTGATTACGTCGGAGAGCTTACCGACGCCCGAGGGCTCAATAATGATCCTGTCGGGATGGTATTCTTCGAGGACTTTGTTGAGTGCCTGGCGGAAGTCGCCCACGAGGGAGCAGCAGATACAGCCGGAGTTCATCTCGTTGATCTGGATCCCGGCCTCTTTGAGGAAGCCGCCGTCAATGCCGATCTCGCCGAACTCATTTTCAATCAGCACGAGCTGTTCGTTGTGATAGCCCTCTTTGATAAGCTTTTTGATGAGGGTTGTTTTTCCGGCTCCGAGGAAACCGGAAAAAATGTCGATTTTTGTCATAAGACTCTCTTCCTTTCCTTTTTCGATGAGATGATCTGATATTCAATATGTCCACCCCATATTATATACCATTGTTTTGAAAAATTCAATTCCTTTTGTGACGGTATATTACCTCCCCGATGGTTTCTGCCGTCTGCAGGAGGGAAGAGGCATCGAAGCGGTTAATGTATTCTTCTTTCTCGGAATAATAGGATATCACCCGTTCAGGCTCATCAATGGTATGGATCCGCCTCATTTCGGGCAGGCTATCGGTAAGGGTTCGGAAATCCAGGGAGAGTCCCTTTCCCAGGAGCTTGGCATAGCACTCCTTGCGCGTCCAGAGTTTAATGAAGTCACGGTCAGGCTCCGTACTTTGTTCCAGAGCAGCACATTCCCCGGGGCTGCAGCAGCGCCGGTACACGGCCGCGTGCGGTTTCCGCAGCTCCATGATATCCACTGCGGTATTCTGTCCCGACACGATACAGGCAGCGCCGTTTTTACAGTGGCTGAAATTAAAGCGGATATCCGGCAGATCTATGAGGAAGGGTTTATCTTTCTCGCCGAAGCCGAAGAGCGGCTGGTCGGAGATACCGTACTCCTGCCAGAGAGCGATACGCAGCAGCAGAAAGACGGCGCAGCAGTTCACACGATCGTTGAGCGCGTGTAACCGCTCCATTTTTTCACGTCGCTGTGCACTCAGAAAGTGACTTGCCTGATGGATAAACTCCTCGCCCTCCCGGTTGCCAAGAAACAGATACAGCATGATCATAGCCCCTTTTTTTGTCATCTATGATACATTGTAGCAATTGGACCCGTCTCTGTCAACGTCCCGCGGCGCAGACACACGGAAATCAATTTTGACCTGCCGGCTACCAGGGAAAACCTTTTTGTGGCGAAAAAGAGGTTTCCCCGGACCCCTTTCCAAAATTCACTGCGGAATAAGCCTTGCAGCAAGCTGTTGCCGAAGAATATGCAGGGACTTTCAGGCAAGGATTTTTCAAAAATGATTTCCGCGCGGCACAGAGCCTGCACTATTCATTCTTAGTACCCGTGCCTATATTATCCGGGATATTCAGACTGAAAAGGGCAGATATTTACAATTTTGTCATTCGACACAGGAAAAAAACATAAAAACTTGCAATTTGTATGGGGAGTGTGCTATAATTGTTGAGATATAGGAGACAGAAGCTGCCGTACGGCTCTGTCCGACAAAATTTTGTACGGAGAATGGCGGAATGACAATGGCACAGCTATGCTATGGCTGTATGCAGAAAAATAACGGCGAACAGATCTGTCCGTTCTGTGGTTTTGACCGCTCCAGCGAACAGAATGCTCCCTTTTTGCCTTTAGGAACGGTGCTGCAGGACGGCAACTATGTTGTCGGCAAGAAGCTCAGCAATAACGCTGAGGGTGCAAAGTACATCGGATATAGCAACACCATGAATTCAACCGTAATAATCAGTGAATTTATGCCGGCAGGTATCTGCGGACGTGCCAAGGGTAAAACCAAGGTCGTGATCAGAGGCGGCTATGAAGAGCAGTACGAGAAGCTCAATGAAGAATACCTCAATTACTATCGGAATATCGCAAGGCTCCGTGAACTGACGGCGATTGCCCCCATTTTTGATATTTTCAGCGAAAATGGCGTATCCTACACGGTTCAGGAGCATTACGAGTCCATTCCGTTCACAGAGTATATCAACAGGCGCAGCGGCAGCATTGACTGGAACACGGCAAGACCGCTGTTCATGCCCCTGATTGCCACTCTGTCCTCCCTCCATGCAGCGGAGATCGGCCACTATGCCATCTCTCCCGAGAACCTGGTGGTCACGTCTTCCGGTAAGCTGCGTCTGACGGATTTCGCCATCAAGGAGATCCGGCAGACAGGCGGATTTTTTGAGCCGGAGCTGATGGACGGCTGTGCTGCCCCGGAGCAGTATAAGGATATCGGCGTGCTCGACGAGACAACGGATATCTACGGCTTTACGGCGACCCTGTTCTATGCGCTGACCGGACGTCTCCCGGAGAACAGCAACGAGCGCAAGCCTGACGGTAAGCTGTCAATTCCCACGGCGGTATTCAAGCGTCTGCCGCCCCATGTGGTCACTGCATTGGCAGGCGGTCTGCAGGTGCAGAAGCTCAACCGTACCGCAACCTTTGAGGAGATGCGTACACAGCTTTCCTCAGCGCCGACGGTGAAGGCGATCCAGAACGAAGCCAACCGCAGCGCCGCACAGAATGAAGCCGCTCAGAATTATTCCAAAAAGAAGGAGGGCGTCCCCGGTTTTGTGTGGGCGATCCTGTCGGTACTGGCGTGTCTGTTGATCCTGCTGGGTGCCGGTATCTACTGGATCAGCAGCAATCCGGATGCCTTCAATAACTGGTTCTCCAATAACAAGGAGGAATCGGAGGAGGTTTCCGAGGTCTCCTATGACGATCCGAATAAGATCGCTGTCCCCAACCTGGTGGGCGAGAAGTACGAGACGGTACTGGCCAAGCAGAATACCGACGGCAACTATATTGTCATCAAGTCGGTGGAGGATACCTTCAGCGAGCGTTATGAAGAGGGCGTGATCATTTCACAGAGTCCTGAAAGCGGTGCCGCAGCCGAGAAGGGTGTGAGCATAGTCGTGACGGTCAGCAAGGGATCCCAGAACAGAGAGCTTCCCGTCATCAGCGGACAGTCCGTTGAAACGGCCGTCAGAGCGCTGAATGCCCAGGGCTTTATCGCATCCGGCAGCTTTGTTGCCAGCGACAGCGTTGAGGAGGGCAAGGTCATCGGCTATGAAAACTACAATGCCGGTGATAAGGCTCCTTACGGCTCCAAAATCATCATCAATATCAGTTCCGGCAGCGAGGGCAACACCTCCGGCTGACCCTGACACCAACGGCATGACTGTTCCGACAGCCATGCCGTTTTTTGATGCTTGTTTCTGCACAAAAAAACAAACCGTATGTCACGTCACATACGGTTGATTCAGGACAGCTTTTTCAGTTTTTCTTCTGTCTCACGAATGAGATTATACAGTGCCGGCGCAAGGTCCGGATATTTCCGGGAGATAATGTCCGGTGAGAGCTGCGGCGCAAGGGAAGTATCCACACCGTCAAAGCTGTTGGTATTCTTTCCTGCGGACAGGCAGCGGGCATTGGTCTCGATCACACTCTGCAGAGCGGTGGACAAGCCGGCATAAAGCTCCGGCAGCACCGAAAACATGGCCTGCGGATTTTTGGGGTTGGCGGCATAGACGGCACGGAGCATCTTGTAGATGGATACCATCATATAGGACGACACCTCACTGGAAAGCCCCTTGTTATCGGTTTCCTCGAGAATGCCGAAGACGATCTCCAACGAGCTGTGGACGAGCTTTTTATTCAGGGCGATCAGGGCATTGGTCTTGTTCTTGTCAGTTCCCTCATCCGGGGTAACGGCAGGCAATCCGTTATCAAAATGGAGAGTAGCTCCCCTGCGGTCTGCGGTCCTGCCCAGGAGGTAATCACAGGAGACATCGTAGTAGTCGGCAATGCGAACAACGAAATCAAGACCACACTCTCGTATTCCTTTTTCATAATGCGAAAGCAGCGCCTGTGAAACGCCCAGTTCCATGGCTGCCTGCTTCTGGCTGAGCCCCCGTTCTTTGCGCAACAGGGTAACAATTCTGGAAAAATCGCTGTTCATCCTGCAACCTCTTGACATAAAACGATTAACATACTACTATAAATATATATAGTATCGTTCGCTCTGATATCCGAGCGTCAAATCCTGACCTGACTTGAAATATAAACAGTATGTAAATTATATACTATTTAAAACAATTTGTAAAGTTGTTTTTTCGTTTTTGGGGGTTTGAGCGAAAATTTTGACGAAAAAGGAAGATGTCTATGCAGTCCTACATACTTTATTTTATCCGTCACGGTGCTGTTGCCGAAACACTCCGCGGACATTACATCGGCAGTACGGATGTTCACCTCTCGGAAAAGGGAAAATCCGACCTGCATCGTCTGGCGGAAGGGATCGGTTATCCTTATGCGGAACAGATCTATTCCAGTCCGCTGCAGCGCTGTGTGGAGACCTGCTCGATCATTTATCCGTCACGGGAGATCAGAACCGTCGGTGCACTCAGCGAATGCAGCTTTGGCGACTGGGAAGGGAAGAGTGCCCTGGAGCTGGCCGGAGATCCCGCCTTTGCGGATTGGCTGCAAAATTCCGATAAGACGCCGCCGCCAAACGGAGAGAGCGGCAAGCAGTTTGCTTCCCGGGTGTGCAAGGGATTTGAGCGGCTGGTAGAGGAGATTGCCGCATCCGGGGCACGGACAGCGGCAATCGTGACCCACGGCGGTGTCATTATGACGCTGCTGTCTGTCTACGGACTTCCCCAGGCGGAGAGCTATCGTTGGCGGATGGACAACGGGTACGGTTATGCCGCGCGTATCACGCCGATGCTGTGGATGCGTGACCGTGTGATGGAGGTCTACGACACCATTCCGGAAACTCTTGCGGGACAGCCGTCGGAGCAGGAGGAGTGATGTCGGTGAAAAAAGCATTTTTCAGGCGTCTGCTGGAATTTCTCGGTGCAGGGATCGGTGCGGTAATCGCCGCCTTTGCCATCGAGGAATTTCTCGTCCCCTGTACCATCCTGGATGGGGGTGTGGTAGGTGTCGGTATCATGGTCAACCACCTTACCGCCATTCCGCTGGGTATCCTCACCGTTGTGCTCAATATTCCGTTCCTGCTGATCGGAGCCCGGAAGATGGGAAAAATGTTCATCCTCAAGGCCTGTTGGTCCATGCTCATCTTTTCGGTCTTTCTGGAGATCTTCAAGCCGATGGTCAGCGCTACCTCTGATTATCTGTTAGCGGTTTCCTTCGGCGGTGTGATTCTCGGAGTGGGGGTGGGTCTTGTCATCCGGTTCGGCGGCTGTCTCGACGGCACAGAGACGGTTGCTATCCTGCTCAACAAGAAATTCAAATTTCCCGTGGGGCAGACGGTCCTGATCTTCAATATCCTCATCTTTGCCGCCGCAGGCTTCATGTTCGGGCTGGACAGAGCCATGTACAGCCTGCTGACCTACTTCATCACCTCCAAGGTGCTGGATATCATTGAGTCCGGTACGGAGCAGACGAAGGCGGCAATGATCATCACCAATGACGCCAAGGAAATATCTGAGAAAATCTATCAGAATCTGGGCCGTACCGTCACGATCATGCAGGGGGAGGGGCTGGTCAGCGGCAAGAAAGTCATTCTGTACTGCGTTCTCACCCGGTTCGAGATCCATGAGCTGAAGGATATCATCAAGACGATTGATTCATCCGCCTTCATTGCCGTGAGTGACGTTTCGGAGATCATCGGCAATCATGTGAAGAAGAAAGGGCGGCTCCATGTGGAGGAACCGCCGGAGGTACAGCCGGGAACCGCTGGGGAGACGGAAGATATTTCTATACAGAAACAATAAGATAGGTAACCGGCTGTCTGCGGCGAACGTGCCGTCGGCAGTCTCATAAAAAAAGCTGTGTGCGATCGTTCTGACCGTACACAGCTTTTGACGTGTGTGTCGGGCATGACACTAATCTAACGGGTGAAAGTCCCGTCATGGGTAGTTACCGCCAAGTGTAGTGAACCGCAAGCTATTT
>ONEU01000025.1 GCA_900316925.1 uncultured Eubacteriales bacterium | reverse complement strand
GTGTATTACGCTCATCCTTACAGTGCATGGGAAAGAGGCTCAAACGAGAATGCAAACAAGCTTATTCGCCGCTTTATTCCAAAAGGATCTGACATCGCCGAATTCTCCCTAGGGAGAATTAAGATGATTGAAAACTGGATCAACAACTATCCAAGAAGAATCTTTAACGGACTCTCTGCTAATGATTTACTTAAAAATTTAAATGTCGCTTAATTTCACTGACATTTTATATTGCAATTTATATACTGTCGGAAGCGGTAAAAAATTCCTTGACAAAGCCCTGCTGTCGTGGTATAATTCTTACGTTGCGCAGACAGCGCAATGATCCTTGCTCTCTGCCAGACAGAGGGCCATCAGACCGGAAGGAGGTAAACATAATGGCAGTAATCAATTCTTATGAAGCAGTTATTGTTATTTCTCTGAAGCTTGGTGAGGAAGCTGTTGCTGAGACTGTGAAGAAGTTCACCAACCTTATTGAGAAGCACGCTACACTGGAAAGCGTAGACGAGTGGGGCAAGAGAAGACTTGCATATCTCATCAATAAGGAAGCAGACGCATACTACGTACTGTTCAACTTTAAGTCTGAGGCAGAATTCCCTGCAGAGCTTGACAGAATCACAAAGATCACAGACGGTGTGCTCCGTTCTATGATCATCAAGAAGGAAGCTTGATTAAGGAGGCAGAGATATGAATAGTGTATCTTTAATCGGCAGACTCACAGCAGACCCTGAACTGAGACACACCACATCCGATATTGCAACCACCCGTTTCTCCATTGCTGTTGATCGTAATTTCGTGAAGCAGGGCGAGGAGAGACAGGCAGATTTTATCAGTATCGTAGCCTGGCGTCAGACGGCGGAGTTCATCTGCAAATACTTCACCAAGGGTCGCCGCATTGCCATCACAGGCCGTATCCAGACAGGTTCCTATACTGACAGGGACGGCAATAAGCGCTACACCTTTGATGTAGTGGCAGACAATGTGGAATTCTGTGATTCCAAACAAGATTCTTCAAGCGGCAGCGGAAGCAGCCGGAACAGCAGTCAGCAGCAGAGGACCTATCGTCAGGAGCCCGCTCCGGCAGCGCCGTCCTATTCCAGCGGCGATAACGGAGATTTCATGGAGATGCCCGGCGATGAGGATCTGCCTTTCTAAGAAACAGTAAAGGAGGAAATACCAATGGCAGAAAGACCTGAAAGAGATAACCGCAGAGGCGGACGCAAGGGCCGTAAGAAGGTCTGCGCTTTCTGTGTGGATAAGGTTGAGATGATCGACTATAAGGATGTTTCAAGACTTCGTCGTTTTGTATCCGAAAGAGCCAAGATTCTGCCCCGCAGAGTAACAGGCACCTGCGCTCGTCATCAGAGAGAGCTTACTGTTGCTATCAAGCGTGCAAGATATCTTGCCCTTATGCCCTATACAAGTGACTGATAACAAACAGACCGATGCTGAACAGGCATCGGTCGTTTTGATAACGGGGGAAAAACATGAAATACACCTATCAGACTCAAAGGACCTGCAGCCGGGCAATTGAAATCGAAGTGGAAGAGGGTGTAATAACCTCTGTGAGATTTCACGGCGGCTGCGCAGGAAATACCGCCGGTATTGCAAAGCTGGTGGAGGGAATGACGCCGGAGGAGGTCATCAAGCGCTGCAAGGGGATAGACTGCAACGGCAGAGGGACTTCCTGTCCGGATCAGCTTGCCAGGGCGCTGGAAAAAATGACGGGCGTCTGAACAGCTGTCCGTTTCGCGATAAACGGGAGGAATACCGTCAAAAAATTGGTGACCGCACCCTGGGCAGGGGAAATTCTCTGCATGGGCTTAGCCGGAAGCTCCGGTTCTTCGGACAAACAGGCAGCTAAAAAACTGACAGAAAAACACCAAAAAAAACAGGCACAGCACTCATGGGAGCTGCTGTGCCTGTTTTTTTTGTCCGGAAACATGGTTTATTCGTTTTGCAAAGAATCAACACAAGAGCGAACGGTTAGGACACGGAAATCAATTGTGAAAAATCCATGCCTGAAAGTCCATGCAGATTCATCGTCAACAACGATGGGAAGTTAGTGTTTACCGATTGCTGCAAGGAATATTCTTCAGCGAATTTTGGAAAGGGTTCCGGGGAAAACCTTTTTTTCGCCAGAAAAAGGTTTTCTCCGGGAACTGGCAGGTCAGAAATGATTTTCGTGCGGTCAGGATCATAAAAGTTCCATGACCTTGACGCTTCTCTCTACAAAGCCTTCCAGTTCGGCAGCCGTCAGACGGCGCTGACTGAGAACTGCAAGATCGAAGATATGTCTGCACAGCAGATTACGCTTATCTTCCTCCAGGTTTTCCAGTTTCTTGACGATCTCATTGTTGGTATTGACGATCAATGTCTCACTGGCTTTGTTTGTTTCGCCGAACATATTGCCATAGATCCGCTGCATATCACTCATACGTCTTTCATACTCGTTGATGGTAAGAATGGCAGGGGTATCGGTGGTTTTCAGGGCCTCGGTAACGACAGTGAGCTTCTCCATGCCCAGTGCGGATTTGAAGATCTCAGCAATCTTGTCGTCTCCCTCTGTCTGTTCCTTCTGTTCGTCTGAGCGGAGTGCTTCGCCGACCTCGGCGTCAATTCTGACAAATTTCGTACCGCTTTCCTTATACTCCAGGAAGGTGACGAAATGGGTGTCGATATTATGTTCCAGGATGATAGCATCCAGACCGTTGTCCTTGAACATCTTGATATACTGTGCCTGTACGTCGGTACTGGAAGCATAATATACCTTGTCGTTCTGTTTCGGCAGCTCGCCAAAGGTCTTGTAGTCACCGTTGATGCTCTTGTAGAGGATGATGTCCTTCACCCTGTCATAGAACTTCTCGTCCTTGATGCAGCCGAACTTGATGAACGGGGAGATATCGTCCCAATAGCTTTCATAGCTCTTGCGTTCGTTTTTAAAGACAGAGGTCAGTTTGTCGGCAACCTTCTTGGTGATATGCTTGGAGATCTTAGCCACCTCGCTGTCGTTCTGCAGGAAGGAACGGGAGACATTCAGCGGCAGATCAGGACAGTCGATCACACCCTTGAGGAGCATGAGGAACTCAGGAACGACCTCTTTGATGTTGTCGGCAATATACACCTGGTTTGCATAGAGCTTGATCTCACCGGGCATAACCTGGAGCTTGTCAGTCTGCTTGGGAAAGTAGAGGATACCCTTCAGGCGGAACGGATAGTCCACATTCAGGTGGATCCAGAACAGGGGCAGATTCATGTCAGTAAAGGTTTCCCGATAGAAGTCCTCATATTCTTCGGTAGTGCAGTCCTTGGGGGCTTTGAGCCACAGGGGAGAGATGTTATTGACCGGCTTGATTTCCTTGGGCTGATCGTCCTTCTCATCTGCGGTGTCGTCCTTTTTGTCATCAGCCACCGTGAAGTAGATCTCGAAGGGCATGAAGTGACAATACTTCCGCAGGATACTGCGCAGCTTGTATTCGTCGAGGAACTCTTTGCCGTCCTCGGAGATGTGCATGATAATACTGGTACCGCGGGTATCCTTGGTGCCGTCCTCGATCTCGTAGGTATGGCTGCCGTCGCTCTCCCAGTGAACAGGCTTAGCACCCTTCTGATAGGAGAGTGTTTCGATCTCTACATTTTCAGAAACCATATAGGCAGAGTAGAAGCCCAGACCGAAATGTCCGATGATACCGGCGTCAGCATCGGTCTGATCCTTGTACTTGTCGAGGAACTCCTGAGCGCCGGAGAAAGCAATCTGAGTGATATACTTCTCGACCTCATCTTCTGTCATACCGATACCGTTATCGGTGACGGTGAGGGTTTTCTCGGCTTTGTTCAGGGTGATGTCGATACGGGGGGCTGAACCGTCCTCCTCCGCTTCACCGATGAGGCAAAGGCTCTGGAATTTTTTGATGGCATCACAGGCATTGGCTACGATTTCCCGCAGGAAAATGTCCTTGTCGGAATACAGCCACTTTTTGATGATCGGAAACAGATTTTCCGAATCAACTTTGATTTGTCCTTCTCTTTTCATTGTTGAAACCTCCAAAAAATGAAATGATATTTTGCAGAGGAAGCCGGCGCCGCAGAACAAAACGGTATCGGTTTCCTGATGTAGCATAGATCAGGGGACTTATTCGCCGGAAGACATATTGCGTTCCAGCCATTGCTGATAGGTCATCAGGACCTGACGGGGCTTTGAGCCCTCGTGGGGGCCGACGATGCCCATCTGTTCCATCTCGTCGATGAGACGGCCGGCACGGGCATAACCCAGACGCAGACGGCGCTGTAGCAGGGAGGTGGAAGCCTGTCCCGCCTCTACCACGCAGCGGATGGCCTGTTCCATCACCGGATCAAGGTCACCGCCTTCACTGTCGCCGTCAGAAGCGCCGCTGTCAGGCAGAGCGCTGTTTTCGATCTGGTTGATGACGTTCTCGTCGTATTCCACGACCTTGTTTTTCTTGATAAAGTCGATGATATTTTCAATCTCGTTGTCATCAACGAAGCAGCCCTGGACACGCACAGGCTTCGTTGTGCCGATGGGGGAGAAGAGCATATCGCCCCGGCCGAGCAGCTTTTCGGCGCCGCCGATATCGAGGATGGTTCTGGAGTCGATCTGTGATTTCACGGCAAAGGCAACACGACTGGGGACATTGGCCTTAATCAGGCCGGTAATCACGTCCACCGAAGGACGCTGGGTGGCAATCACCAGATGCATACCGGCAGCACGGGCCATCTGTGCCAGACGGCAGATGGATTCCTCTACTTCCTTGGGAGCGGCCATCATCAGATCGGCAAGCTCATCAATGACGATGACGATCTGCGACATTTTTACCAGCTTGTGTACTTCCTTCGGTTTGTCGGTTGTTTCCTGATTCAGTTCCGCCTGAGCCTGAGCGAGCATTTCATCCTCTTCAAAGGTGCGTTCGGGTTCCTCGGCTTCACTTTCCTCGTATTCGGCATTCTGTTTATCGACTAAGCGGTTGTAGCCCTGCATATCCCTGACGTTGTATTCGGCGAAGGTTTTGTATCGCTCCAGCATTTCGTTGACGGCCCAGTTCAGGGCGCCGGCAGCCTTGCGGGGATCGGTCACCACCGGTACGAGCAGATGGGGGATACCGTTGTACACACCCAGTTCCACTACCTTCGGATCGATCAGCATCAGCTTGACTTCATCGGGATTGGCCTTATACAACAGGCTCACGAGCATGGAATTGATACACACGGATTTACCGGAACCGGTGGAGCCGGCGATCAGCAGATGGGGCATCCTGGCAAGATCGGCGAGCATGATCTTGCCGGTAATATCCATTCCCAGTGCCACGGTCAGCTTGCTTTTGGCATTCTGGAACTCCCTGGATTCCACCAGCCCCCGCATCTTGACGATGCTGACGTTTTTATTTGGCACCTCAATACCCACGGCATTCTTACCGGGGATGGGCGCTTCGATTCTTACGCCGGTAGCGGCAAGGTTCATGGCAATATCATCCGAGAGATTGGTAATCTTGCTGATCTTGACACCGGAAGCCGGCTGTAATTCATATCTCGTGACGGAAGGGCCGCGGCTGATATTGGTAATGGTGGTCTGAACGCCGAAGCTCTTGAGGGTATCCACGAGCTTGGCGGCACTGCGGTGCAGTTCTTGGGAGATATCCTCTTCAACCTCATCCGGCTGGGGTTCCAGCAAGGTAAAGGGAGGCATCAGATATGTTCCCTCGAGCATGCCGCTCTGACGGGTGTCGGGATTGTGCAGCTCCTCCGGCGGCACGAGTGCTTCCTCTTTTACGGGAGGGCGTGTTTCGGACTGAGGAGGCTTCTTTTTCTTCTCACGGCGCTGCTGTCCGAAGATCGGCGGGATCAGGTTTTCCTTTGGTTCGGGATCCACGGGCAGGGGCGGATCGGGAATCGGTGCTTCCTGTGGTGCAGGCGGCATTTCATCCGGCTGCTGCAGCAGGGCAGCGATATCAATGGTATCCTCCATGCTGCTCACATGATCGTTCACATGGGACATATCGGGGGTGATATCCGGTTTCTGGCGGGAAGGATGTTTTTTCCTGGCGCTGATATCCGGGACGATGCTGTTGATATCCTCCACCGGACGGGATTCCGGTACCTTTTCGGTGCGCGGTTTTTTCGGTGCTTCATTCTTCATGCCGGGTTGGTAGATGGGCACCTTGTTGATCCGCTCAAAATTGTTATCTGCGGTGCGGGGCTTTTTCTTTTCAATATGTTGGCGTACCTTCCGGTCCACATATTCTTCACGGGCACGCTGCCTCTGTTCGGATTTGATGATCGTTTCCTGTTCACGGATACGGGTCTTGATTTCCTTGTGTTCACTGATCTTTTCGTTCACGGGCTGTTTGATTCTATCAATCAGGTTCATAAACAGCGCCTCAAAAGACATATAAACAAAGAATGCCAGCAGCAGCAGCAGGACAATACCGCCGCCTACAGCACCCAGCATTTTGGCAAAGGGAATCCCCAGCAGGCCGCCGATAAAGCCGGTACCGTGGTACTGAGAAGCCTCCCGGAAGACGTTGATAAGTTCGGTGCCGTAATCCGACAGCTCCATGCCGGACGAGCCGAACGCATAGATCGTGGAAGCAAGCAGGATCACCGTTCCGCAGAAGAAGAAGACTTTTAAGGCGAAACGGTATGTACGTTTTTCTTTCATCAGCTGCACGGCGCAGTAGACGTTAATCAGGGGGAGCATAAAGCCTAAAAAGCCGAAGAGTCCGCGATAACCCTCGTGGAGAGCGAGCCACACCTTTTCACCCCGCAGGAAAAACAGCAGCGTGAAAAAGACTGCCAGACAGAGCAGGACGATCCCCTTGATAAAGCGTCCCCGCTGCAGAGCCAGCTCCGCTTCCTGACGGGCACGGGCATTTTTGGCTTTAGCGGCAGCGGAGGAGGGCTTGCGGGTGCTGCTTTTATTCTTGGAGGCAGCCGTAGGTTTTTTCGGTTTTGAATGGGTCGTTTTTGACTTCTGAGCTGCCAAAATAACACCTCCGGATGATGGTAAGATGATAAGAGCATTGCAACATAACACGGAACGGGCAGTCGTTACTTACTGCCCGAAAAAGGAAGAGATAGAATTGTCAGAAATGAAGCGGCTGACCGGTAAAGAGGTTGTGACCGGCAATCAGTTCGATGATGCTGATGACCATGACGATCAGCCCCACACCGGCGGTATACAGGATGAAGATATACATTCTGTTGGTATTGAGCAGCCATTGGAAGAGCTTGATGGCCAGGAAACCGACGACTGCAGCGACGATCATACCCACCAGGACATAGAAGAAATTGACATTGGTGCTGCCCTCCTTGGAGAAGAGTGCATCCTTTGTTTCCAGGAGAGCGGCGGCGACGATGGCGGGAGTGCCGAGCAGGAAGGAATAATCGAGTGCCACCTGTTTTTTAATGCCCCTCATCTGGCTGACAGCCAGGGTCGAACCGGAGCGTGACAGACCGGGGAAGATCGCAGCAACACACTGGGCAGTACCCACGGCCAGGGCATCGGGAATTTTATAGCGTCTGCGGGGCTTGACACGGTATTTTTTGCCGTCCACGACTTTGATTTTTGTGCGCTGCAGATTACCGAAGAAGAGCAGGACGCTTGTGCCCAGCAGGGCCAGTCCTACTACCATGAAATAACCGTCCAGCGAAAACTTTTCCGCCACATCCTTGAGCTTCATATCCGTTCCCGGAATCGGCAGGAAGAGCAGGAACAGGGGGATCAGGCCGATCAGGATCATCATCGCGAGATTTTCCTCACCGGTCATTTCCTTCCACTTGAACTGTCTTTTCACCATCTTCCGGATGATGGAGACAAGGGAAGAGAAGAGCTTGATGACTAGCTTGAAATAAATTGCCAGCACAGCGGCCAGTGTTCCGAGATGGAGCATGACCGAGAAAAACAGATTGCTTTCCTGCATACCGGTAATATGCTGACAGATTGCCAGATGACCGCTGCTGGAAACGGGCAGGAACTCGGTCAGTCCCTGGATGATACCCTGAAAAACGGCGTCAAAAAAATTCATAGGCTATGTACCTCCACCATTCAGACAGGCAGAAAAGGATCTGCCCTGATTCATATCTATGTGTCAAAGCTTGTTTTTAGGTTTCTTTTTTGGCACAGCGGATTTTTTTGATCTGGCGGCGTTTGCTTTGTCGATCATCTGATACAGTGCCTTGGTGGCGCTTTTCAAATCACCGATCGTATCGATCAGTCCTTCCCTGACGGCATCCTCACCGTCAAGAATGGTGCCGATATCCATGACCAGTTCATCCGTGTTCATGGCCAACTCGTTGTAGCGTTCAGCGGAGATTGCGGAATGAGCCGTCACAAAGTCGGTAATACGCTGCTGCATCCGCTGAAAATACTCAAATGCCTGTGGAACGCCCAGCATCATGCCGGTCATCCGTACAGGATGGATGGTCATCGTGGCGGAACGTGCGATCATCGAACGCTTCGCCGCCACCGCAATAGGAACGCCGATGGAATGTCCGCCGCCCAGCACCAGGGAGACAACAGGCTTTTTCATGCCGGCCATAAGCTCGGCGATTGCCAGTCCTGCCTCCACATCTCCGCCCACGGTATTCAGGATGATGAGCAGTCCGTCAATTTCGGGAGCCTGCTCTACTGCAACCAGCTGCGGGATAATGTGTTCGTACTTGGTGGTTTTATTCTGCGGTGAAAGGATATAATGTCCCTCGATCTGTCCGATAATGGTCATCACCTGTACGGTATAGGTGCCGTTGTCGGTAATCATCGAGCCGGTATCCGTCAGAGCGGACACAGACGGCGCCGGAAGCGGCTCTTCCGCAGGGATCTCCTCACCGGGCAGTTCACTCCAATGTGCCTCAGAAACTTTTATTTGCATCATATCGTGCCTCCTCGCTCATATTATCTGCAGTCGGCGCGATAACATACATTCTTTAGTATAGCATTTTTAGCGTGACACTTCAAGCTTTTTCGGCGGTTATTTTTTGCGGTTATTTTTTGCAGGGGCGTATTTCTTCCCGGTCACAGCCTCCATTTCCGGTTCAGGAGCCGGCACAGCAATGAAATGGGCAGCGTCAGCAATGCCCACAGCAGGCTGTACAGAGGACATATCTGCCCGCAGAAATTGCCGGGACAGGCAGAATAGTCCCAGACCCGTAGCTTCATGCAGAAGTTGAATACGAAGCCTGCAAAAAACTCAATGAGGGTAATGACGGTACTGCCGATCAGACATTTTAAGCCCAAGGAGCAGTCTGCGAGCTTCTGAAAGATCCGGTACAGAACGGTAAAGCACAGCCCGCCCGTCAGGAGCATGGACCAGTGGGTACGTTTTCTCCAGAGCAGTTCAATCAGACCGTACAGACTGCCGCCAATGAGGAATAAACAAGCGTTACAACAAAATTTGTTCTTCATACAAGCTCACCTGATGGTTAGTATTTGTATGAAGAACAAATTTATGAAAGACAGTTATTGTAAGCAATTACTTGCTTGATTTTTTGGTGCGGACACGCTTGATCACAAAGACGATGACGATCGCCGCCACACAGATACAGGCTACACCGCAGAGAATATAGGGAACAAAGTTGGGGGATTCGGATTTGATCTCATTAGCAGGAATATTGGTTTTCGGAGCGCTGACAGATTCCTGTTCCACAGAAGCGGCAGCCTGTTCGGCTTCCTTTTTTTTCTCGGTCCGGGAGGAGGCCGGTGCGGAAGGCTCAGACGTTCCGGAAGACTCCGTCACAGCGGATTGCGCTGTTGACTGAGCGGACGATTCGGCAGAAGACTCAGCGGCGGAGGATTGTTCCGTATTGGTATCGAGCTCCGCTTTCAGGAGGCGGAAGATCTCCGCATGACCTTCAACGGAGGGGTGGATATCTGATTTGCTGCCGATAAAGGTCCAGTCCTGATACTTGCCTTCAAAGTCGTTCAGCAGGCTGATGACATGGAGATGATGGTTGCAGCTGCTGTCCTGCATGAGAGCGAGGGCTCTTTTGTCCATTTCCTTGATTGTTTCGCCCACGGAGGAAGTCAGTCCGTTCGGCGGGTCGATGCTCTGAAGAGGATCATAGGTACTCATAATCACGATCTCTGCATCGGGATTTACCTTGCGGATCGTTTCAACGATCGCCCGGAGATTTGCCTCATAGTTGGAGATCATTGTCTGATAGGTACTCTGTGCTTCCTCATTGGTACAGTATCCGACCAGCGTATCCACCAGCTCCTTTTTGTCGGGATCTGACAGGACGGAAAGAATTGATTTTTCGGTAGCATTATGATCCATGACGTTGAATTGAAGGTTGTACTTCTGGATGAGCTCCATATTTGACATGATCGCCTTCATAAAGAATTCGCCGTAGGTATCCATAACATCATTTCCGCCGGCGGTAAAAAGAACGACCTTTGCCTTGCTCAGGGTATCCTTGTCGGCTTTCTTGACGGAGGCCAGGATGTTTTCACTGGTATAACCCGTCTTTGCAAAGCAGTAAACCGATTCATTGACCTTGAGACCGTGGTCATCGGCCCAGAGCTGGAGGAAGGAGTCCTTTGTCAGTTCATCGGAAGAACCGCTGTAACCGTCCAGTGCATAGCCGGCAACAATGGAATCACCGAAGGCAACGGTCACATCGTCCTCAGGGGCAGCGCTGACCGGCAGGGAGAACAGCAGCAGACACAGCAACATTGTTGTGAAGCATACAATACGTTTTTTCATGGGAATTACTCCTTTCAGGTATAGAAAAGGACAAATACGCGCAGTGTGCCGCACGGTCATCAGCTCAGGAAGCCGTCAATGATGGTTGCCTCCGCTTCTTCCTCTGTCATGCCGAGTGTCCGCAGCTTGAGAATCTGCTCACCGGCAATCTTGCCGATAGCAGCTTCATGGATCAGAGCGGCATCGTTATCTCTGGCGTGAAGCTCGGGAGCGGCATCCACCTTACCGTTTTCGGAGATGATGGCGTCACATTCCGAGTGTCCCGTGCAGGGGGCGTTTCCGATAATGACGGAATGATATTCCTGGTGAGAATTGCCTCTTGCCACAGAACGGGAAATAAGGTCCACACCGGAATCCTTTCCGTTAAGCTCCACTTTGAAATCGGTTTTGGCGGTTTGTTCCATTTCCGTCAGGATCCTCTCACGGATGAGGAGCTTTGCACCGGCGCCGAGCTTAGCGGAGGTGATCCTGGTGGTGCGGTCCACGCCGCCGATCTGTGCCGTATCCATTTCGAGAACAGCACCGTCCTCCAGTTCGGCCTCCGTCACGGGATCAATGGAGCGGAGACCCGTGCCGTGTCCCTTTCCGATATGCTTTTCCAGGTATTTCACCTTGGAATCCTTTTTCAGGAAGAAGCGATGGATACCGTTATGTCTTGCCGGTTCACCGGTTTCCGTATGGATACCGCAGCCTGCAACGATGGTCACATCAGCGCCTTCACCGATATAAAAATCATTATACACCAGGTCGTCCACATCCCCGTGCGTCACACAGGCGGGAATGGAGACGGTCTCATCCTTTGTGCCCGGAGCGACAAAAATCTCCAGACCGGGCTGGTCTTTCTTGGATTCAATTTTGATATTTTTACTGGAAACCCTGCCGGCGCACATACCGTCCTCACGGAGATTATAAGCGCCCTTGAACTCTCCGTTCCAGTCCGAGATCTCACGCAACAGATCTTTTGTAATCTCTTTCATCAGAACAATGCCTCCTGCTTTGAACATCTGCCGAAGATACTTCTGTCCTCGGACAGCACCTTCATCATTTTTTCGGCCGAACCCTGTGTCTTGATGCTGCCGTTAGCCACCACCACGATCTCGTCGGCAATTCTGAGGATCCTCTCCTGGTGGGAGATGATCACGATCGAACCGTTCAGATTGGAACGGATCCCCTCGAAGGTTTTGATGAGGTTGGTAAAGCTCCACAGGTCGATACCGGCCTCCGGTTCGTCAAAAACCGTCAGGACAGAATGCCGCGCCAGAACCGTGGCAATCTCAATACGTTTGATTTCGCCGCCGGAAAGGGTGGTGTTCACCTCACGGTTAATGTATTCTTCCGCACACAGACCGACCTTGCTCATAATATCGCAGAGCTCGTTTTTGGAGAGCTTCTGACCGGCAGCCAATTCGATCAGCCTTCTCACGGTGATGCCCTTGAATCTTACGGGCTGCTGGAAAGCAAAGCTGATGCCGAGCTTTGCTCTCTCGGTGATATTCAATCCGGAGATATCCGTATCGTTGAGGAAGATACTGCCGCTGTTTTGTTGATAGATACCGGCAATGATCTTTGCAAGAGTCGTTTTGCCGCCGCCGTTAGGACCGGTGATGACGATGAGTTTACCGTCCGGCACAGTCAGATTAAGGTTTTGGAGCACAGAGACGCCCTCGGGGGTACTCCATGAAATGTTTTTAAGCCTGAGCAATTTTATCATCCTTTTCCTAAGTGATTCGTAGTGATTCGTCAATTGTATATTATACCACATCATTGACCGGATTGACAATTCTTTTTTGTCTTTTTTTAAAAACTGTTGGCTATTCTCTTCTGCGGAACGGCGAGTAATAATCGGTGCTATAGATGTAAAGGTATCGAACTTTCACTGTAAAGAAAATTTCAAGAAAGCCCTTTACAGACAATGTTGCACCAATTATATGGTAAAAATGCTGAGAAAAACTCCATTTGTATGGTTGTACAGTGTGTTGATTTATGTTAAAATAAGAGGAGTAATCATGTAAAGGTCCCGATGGGACACGATTTTTTAAAGGAGAGAACTTCTATGCTTTCTGATATCGAAATAGCCCAGCAGACACAGGCACAGCCGATCGTGGAGATTGCAGAAAAGCTCGGTATCCGCCCGGATATGCTGGAGCTTTACGGCAGGTACAAGGCAAAGCTCCCGGAGGAGCTGATTACCGCGACAGCAGACCAGCCTGACGGCAAGCTGATTCTTGTCACCGCCATCAACCCGACTCCTGCGGGTGAGGGAAAGACCACTACCTCGGTAGGACTGGGCGATGCCCTGACCAGGATCGGCAAAAAGACGATCATTGCCTTGAGAGAACCGTCACTCGGACCGGTATTCGGCATCAAGGGTGGAGCTGCCGGCGGCGGATATGCCCAGGTGATCCCGATGGAGGATATCAACCTGCATTTTACGGGCGATATGCACGCCATTACCGCTGCCAATAACCTGCTGTGCGCAATGCTGGACAACCATATCCAGCAGGGCAACGAGCTGCATATTGACGTCAGAAAGATCCTCATCAAGCGCTGCCTGGATATGAACGACCGTGAGCTGCGGCATATTGTTGCCGGTCTTGGCGGCCGCATCAACGGTGTCCCCAGAGAGGACGGCTTTATCATCACGGTTGCCAGTGAAGTAATGGCAATTCTGTGCCTTGCATCCGATATTGACGACCTCAAGGCACGTCTCGGCAGTATTCTCGTGGCATATTCCGTTGACGGCAGTCCGGTTTACGCCCGTGATCTGAAAGCCAACGGTGCAATGGCTGCCCTGTTGAAGGATGCCATCAAGCCGAATCTTGTACAGACACTCGAGGGAACGCCTGCTCTGATGCACGGCGGTCCGTTTGCGAATATTGCCCACGGCTGCAACTCCGTCCGTGCGACAAAGCTGGGACTGAAGCTCGCGGATTACTGTGTGACGGAGGCCGGCTTCGGCTCCGATCTTGGCGCTGAAAAATTCTTTGATATCAAGTGCCGCAAGGCAGGTCTCAGGCCTTCTGCAGTGGTACTTGTTGCTACCGTGCGTGCCCTGAAATACAACGGCGGTATCCCCAAGACAGAGCTGGGTTCGGAAAACCTGGAGGCTTTGCAGAAGGGTATTGTCAATCTGGGTGTGCATATCAGCAATATGCACCGATATGGGGTGCCGGTTGTTGTTGCCATCAATCGCTTCGGCGCCGATACCGATGCCGAGCTTTCACTGATTGAAAACTACTGCCGGGAGCAGGGAGCTGATTTTGCTCTGTCCGAGGTATTCTCCAGGGGCGGGGAAGGCGGCAGGGAGCTGGCAGAAAAAGTGGTTGCCGCTGCCGAAAAAGCCTCCGATTTCCGTGTACTCTATCCGGACGAGCTCTCTGTCAAGGAGAAGGTCGAGGCTGTTGCAACGAAGATCTATGGTGCCGACGGCGTGAATTATACGACTGCTGCCGAGAAGGCAATAGCTGAGATCGAGAAGCTCGGCGTGGAGGGACTTCCGGTGTGCATTGCCAAGACACAGTATTCTCTCTCCGATGATCCCACCCTGCTTGGAAAGCCCGAAAACTTCCGGATTACCGTGCGTGACGTCAGACTGTCGAACGGCGCAGGCTTTGTTGTTGTCTACACCGGTGACATTATGACCATGCCGGGACTGCCGAAGGTACCTGCCGCCGAGAAAATCGATGTCGATTCAAGCGGAAAAATCACAGGTCTTTTCTGATTGGAGAGGTTACATTGCAGAAAATCATCAGCAGCTCCGAGGAGCAGACAGAGCAGCTTGCCATGAAGCTGGCTGCCGGACTGAAGGGGAATGAAGTCATTGCCCTGTTCGGCGGACTGGGGGCAGGCAAAACAGCCTTCACCCGGGGACTTGCGCGGGGACTTGGCGTAGAGGACGGTGTTTCGAGCCCCACCTTTGCGCTGGTGCACGAATACGAGGGGAAATACCCCATTTATCACTTTGATATGTACCGGATCGGCAGTTACGAGGATCTCTACTCCACCGGCTTCTTTGACTACCTGGACAACGGGATCCTGGTCATTGAATGGAGCGAGAATATCGAGAGCTATCTGCCGACGGAACGAATAACGATCACGATCAGACCGCTCGCGGAGACAGAGCGGGAGATCACGCTCGAGGGGGTGGAGCTATGAATATCTTAGCCATTGACACCAGTGCTTCACCGGTATCGGCGGCCATAGTCAGGGACGATCTTTTGCTGGGAGAGTTTTATCTGAATACCAGGACCACTCACAGCCAGACACTCATGCCGGTGGTGGAGTCGCTGCTTCAGACGACCGGTGTGACCCTTGATGAGATTGATGTGTTTGCCGTCAATGCCGGTCCGGGCTCCTTCACGGGGGTACGCATCGGTGTTGCTTCTGTGAAGGGGCTGTCGCTGCCGTTGAATAAGCCTTGTGCATCCGTTTCCACCCTGGAAGCGATGGCGCAGGGGATGCCGTATCAGGAAGGGATCGTCTGCGCAGTTATGGATGCCCGCTGCTCACAGGTGTATAACGCGCTTTTCCTGCTGGACAACGGCAGGGTGGAGCGGATCACCGAAGACAGGGCGCTGAGCATTAATGAGCTCGCCGACGAGCTGACCTATTATGAAGAAAACAGCATTTATCTGGTAGGTGACGGTGCCGAGCTGTGTTACCGCAGCTTTTGTGAGAAGCTGCCGACTGTGTATCTTACACCGCCGCAAATCCGTTTTCAGCACGCTTACGGAACGGCCAGGGCTGCCCGGATCATGGCGGAGGAGAACCGTCTGTGTACCTCTGATGAGCTGATGCCGCTGTATTTACGTCTCCCGCAGGCGGAGCGTGAGCGGAAAGCCAGGGAGCAGGCTTTCCATAACGGAAATCAATAAACAAGAAAAGGGGAAATGATGATGAAATTAGTAATTGCTGCCGATCACGGCGCTTTCGAGCTGAAAGAATCCATCAAGAAGCATTTGGATGAGAAGGGCGTGACGTATGAGGATTGCGGCTGCTACTCCAAGGAGTCTGTGGACTATCCGAGATTTGCCTATCAGGCAGCCTCGAAGGTTGCCAAGGGAGAAGCAGATTTCGGTATCATCTGCTGCACCACCGGTCTGGGCGTCTCTATGGCTGCCAATAAGGTGAAGGGCGTGCGTGCGGCGGTCTGCACCAACGAAATGCTGGCAGAGATGACCAGACGTCACAATAACGCAAATGTGATCTGTATGGGGCAGAATGTTGTCACACCGCAGCTCGCCAATAAGATGGTTGACATTTTCCTCTCCACCGAGTTTGAAGGCGGCCGTCACCAGCGTCGTGTTGACCTGCTCACCGCCATTGAAAACGGCGAGGAAATATAACCGCATCGCATCCATCATCAGCCGTGTTTTGCAGAACACGGCTGATTTTTTTGCATGAAAAAACAGGCCGCCGCAAATGCAGCAGCCTGTCAGCTTGTACAGAATGATTAGTCGATGACTCTGATCCAGCCCTTGGGAGCTTCGATTCTGCCCATCTGGATACCGGTAAGGGTATCGTAGAGCTTCTGGGTAACGGGGCCCATCTTCTCCATACCGCTGGGGAAGCAGATTTCCTTGCCGTGGTCGTTGATCTTGCCCACGGGAGAGATCACGGCAGCGGTACCGCACAGACCGCACTCTGCAAAGTCCTTGACCTCGTCAAAGTGCACTTCACGCTCTTCAACCTCCAGGCCGAGGTAATCCTTAGCGACAACCATGAGGGAACGTCTGGTGATGGAGGGAAGAATGCTGTTGGACTTCGGAGTAACCACCTTGTTGTCCTTGGTAACGAAGAGGAAGTTCGCACCGCCGGTCTCTTCGACCTTGGTTCTGGTGCCGGCATCGAGATACATATTCTCGTCAAAGCCTTCCTTATGAGCGGTCACAATAGCGTGCAGACTCATGGCGTAGTTCAGACCGGCCTTGATGTAACCGGTTCCGTGAGGAGCAGCTCTGTCCAGATCGCTGACCTTGATGGTAATGGGCTTAGCACCGCCCTTGAAGTAGGGGCCAACGGGGGTAGCGAAGATTCTGAACTGGAAGTCGTCAGCGGGCTTTACGCCGATAACGGGGTTGATACCAAACATAAAGGGACGCAGATACAGGGTAGCGCCGGTGCCGTAGGGGGGCACAAAAGCCTTGTTGGCACGGACAACCTGCTCCACGGCATCGATGAATTTATCCTCCGGGAACACAGGCATTTCCATTCTTTTGGCGGAAGTAGCCATACGTTCAGCATTGAGGTCGGGACGGAAGACAACGATCTCGCCCTTTTCGGTGGTATAGGCCTTGAGACCCTCAAACACGGACTGAGAATACTGCAGCACGCAGGCACATTCGCTCATGGTGATCATATCATCATC
>ONEU01000069.1 GCA_900316925.1 uncultured Eubacteriales bacterium | reverse complement strand
GCGGGGAGCAGGACAGGTTTCCCGGCCGACGTCCGCAGACAGCGGGAACCCATTGACTGACAATCCGGAAAAAAGCGGCTGTTGACCCGAAAGAGGGGAACAGCCGCTTGTTTTTTTGACAGCCGGAAACCGCCCGCGTTTTCAACAGACTGTTCCCTGTTGGTGGAAAACCGGGAAGAGTCAGTTCATATCGGGATCCCATTCACGGAGCATGACGCCGCCCAGAACGCCGCAGCTATAGGAAAAGCTGATGGTGTCGTTATTATGTTCGATACTCTGTCTGATGACAAGTCCCTCATCTGCCAGTTGGTTGAGCAGCTCCAGAGCCATCTCCGCTCTCTTGTCAACCTTCGCACTCCGGAAGGCTTCGCTGCCGGTCAGTGCGCCCAGACGCTCCGAAACCTCATTCATCTGCTCCAGTTCCTCTTCCGTGAATCCCTGGGAAGAGCTTTCGGTGCCGGATTCCACGGTAACAGAGCTATCCGGCTGTGAACGCTCCCCGGTAACAGAGCTGTCCGGCTGTGAACGCTCCCCGGTTGCAGAGCTGTCCGGCTGTGAACGCTCCTGTGAGCGCTCCTCGGTAACAGAACTGCCCGGCTGTGAACCCTCCCCCGATACGGTACTGACAGTGCTGACGGCACTACCCGATGACTGCTCACGGGAGGAAGACTGTCCCGAAGAACCGCCGCTGCACGCAGCCAGCACCGCCGTCATCAGGATCACTCCCGACAGGTAAAAAACACGGTTTTTTCTCATAAAATACACTTCCTTTCAGGATATTTCCTTTGTCTCCATTGTACTGATCCTGCCATACTTTGTCAATGCTGTATAAAAAAACCGGTATGGATTTCCGCTTTTTGTCACCGCATAGGATATGGTAGTCTTTTCAGAGTTTTAATTCTCTACAGGAATCATAGTTAAGAAATAATCAGTATAATAAGTAGAGTATATGCAGGTTCAGCAATAGGAAAGGGTGAAGTACCTGAATGATCAGAATTGGCCTTGATATCGGTTCCACGACGGTGAAATGCGTGGCGCTGGATGAAAACAATCACTTGCTCTATCAAACCTACGAAAGGCATTATTCCCAGATCACCGACAAGATCTCTGAGCTCTTGCAGAAGGTGAGAAAGGAACTTCCCCAGGCAGATAATGCTCTGATTGCCATGTCAGGCTCAGCAGGCATGGGCGTGGCAGATGTGTGCGGGATCGACTTCATTCAGGAGGTCTACGCCACCAGAGTGGCGGCGAATACCTTCATCCCCAAAACGGATGTGGTCATTGAACTCGGCGGTGAGGATGCAAAGATCCTGTTCCTGTCGGGCGGCATGGAGGTCCGGATGAACGGCTCCTGTGCCGGCGGTACGGGCGCTTTCATTGACCAGATGGCCACGCTGCTGAATGTCCCCATCGAAGAACTGGACGGCCTGGCCGCCCGCCATGAAAAAACCTATACCATTGCATCCCGCTGCGGCGTGTTCGCCAAAACGGATATCCAGCCGCTGCTCAACCAGGGCGCTCAGAAGGCCGATATTGCCGCCAGCATCTTTATGGCGGTGGTGAACCAGACCATTGCCGGTCTGGCACAGGGAAGAGAGATCAAGGGAAATATCGTCTATCTCGGCGGCCCGCTCACCTTCCTGCCGCAGCTCCGTCTCGGCTTTGACAAGGCGCTCCATACCAAGGGGATATGCCCCGAAAACTCCCTCTATTATGTCTCCATGGGAGCGGCCCTGTGTGCGGAGAAAGCAGTGGATCTGGATAAAGCCATCGAAAAAATCGCGACCTACCGCGGCTCCGGCAACTTTGCCTTCAATAAGCCGCTGTTCAGAAATAAAGAGGAGCTGGATGCGTTCCGCAAGCGCCATGCGCAGGCTACCGTGAAAAAGGGAACGCTGAAGGACTACCGGGGAGAAGTCTATCTGGGCATTGACGCAGGCTCCACCACCGTCAAGGGCGTGGCGGCCTCCAAGGACGGTACCCTGCTGTATTCGGAATACCTGTCCAACAGCGGTAATCCCGTGCCCATCGTCAAGGACTTCCTCACCCATATCTATGAGATCAACCCGCAGGTGAAGATTGCCGGCTCGGCGGTGACCGGCTACGGCGAAGAGATCATCAAAAATGCATTCAGCGTCGATCTGGGCGTCGTGGAGACCATCGCCCATCTGACGGCCGCCAAGAGCTTTATGCCGGATGTGGAGTTTATCATCGACATCGGCGGTCAGGACATCAAATGCTTCAAGATCCGCAATGGTGTGATCGACAATATCTTCCTTAACGAAGCCTGTTCCTCCGGCTGCGGCTCGTTTTTACAGACCTTTGCCAACGCCCTGGGCTATACCTCGGAACAGTTCGCCGAGCTGGGACTGCTGGCAAAACAGCCCGTTGACCTGGGCTCCCGCTGCACGGTGTTTATGAACTCGTCGGTCAAGCAGGCGCAGAAGGACGGCGCCACCATTGAGGATATCTCCTCCGGCCTGTGCCTGAGCGTCGTCAAGAACGCCCTCTACAAGGTCATCCGTGTGGCAAGTCCCTCCGAACTCGGCAAGAAGATCGTGGTACAGGGCGGCACCTTCCTGAATGACGCCGTTCTCCGCGCCTTTGAACAGGAGATGGGCACCAACGTCATCCGCCCGGAGATCTCCGGTCTGATGGGCGCCTACGGTGCGGCTCTCTATGCGAAGGAAATGTGTAAGACGGACAGCTCCGCGATCCTCACCGCACAGCAGCTGGAAAGCTTCAAGCACGAGATCCGTTCCGTGAACTGCGGCGGCTGCAGCAATAACTGCCGCCTCACCGTCAACACGTTCAGCGACGGCAGGAAATTCATCGCCGGCAACCGCTGTGAACGTCCCGTGACGAAAAAATCCCCCGATGACAGTATGAACATCTATCAATATAAGCTCAGGCTCCTGCAGGAATATACTCCCCAGCCCGGCAAACGTGGCAGAATCGGCATTCCCCTGGGGCTGAATATGTTTGAGCTGCTGCCGTTCTGGCACACCTTCCTCACGAAGTTGGGCTTTGAGGTGGTTGTATCACCGTTCTCCAACCGCAAGCTCTACCTGCACGGTCAGCAGACCATCCCCTCCGATACCGTCTGCTTCCCCGCCAAGCTCATGCACGGCCATATCCAGTGGCTTCTGGACAACGGCCTCAAGGATATCTTCTATCCCTGTATGTCCTACAACTTCGATGAGCATCTCGGTGACAATCATTACAACTGCCCGGTTGTTGCCTACTATCCCGAGGTCATCTTCGCCAACGTCCGGGAGATCGAGAACATCCGCTTCTTCCATGAATTTGTGGGTATCCACCGTCCCAAGGACTTCCCCAAGAAGATGCTCGCCGAATTACAGAAATACTATCCCGATGTCACCCTCAAGGGGGTCAAGGAAGCCTCCAGAGCCGCTTATCAGGCATACGAGGACTATCTTGCCAAGGTGCGCGCCTTTGGTGACGATATCATTGCCCGTGCCGAAGAACAGGGCAAGAATATCATCGTTCTGGCCGGCCGTCCCTATCACGCCGATCCCGAAATCAACCACGGCATCGACAAGCTCATCACCAGCTTTGACGTGGCAATCGTCTCGGAGGATGTGGTCAGCCGCTATGAGGGCAAGGCTAAAACCGGCGTGCTCAACCAGTGGACCTATCATTCCAGAATGTATGCCGCTGCGGAATATGTGAGCCGTCACGATAACATGAACCTCGTACAGCTCGTTTCCTTCGGCTGCGGCGTGGACGCCATCACCACCGATGAAGTGCGCGCCATCCTCGAACGCAACGGCAGAATCTATACACAGATCAAAATTGATGAAATTACAAACCTCGGCGCTGTCAAGATCCGTCTGAGGAGCCTGCTGGCTACCATGGAGAGCCGGAAGTCCTGACAGAAGCCCCATTTACAGGAGGTATGATGATGGCCGAATTGGTATATGATAAAACCGGCAGACTGCTGTTTACAAAAGAGATGAAAAAGGAATACACGATCCTGCTGCCAATGATGGCCAAGATCCATTTCACGATCATCAAGAACGTCTTTCTGCACTACGGTTACAAGGCGGAGCTGCTTGAAACCGACGGTCCCGAGATTGCCCAGGTGGGACTCAAATATGTCCACAACGACACCTGTTATCCGGCCATTCTCGCCATCGGCCAGTTCATCCATGCCCTGCAGAGCGGCAAATACGACGTCAACAAGACAGCCCTGCTCATCACCCAGACAGGCGGCGGCTGCAGAGCCTCCAACTATATCCATCTGCTGCGAAAGGCACTGGTGAAGGCCGGTTTTGAAAAGGTGCCGGTCATTTCGCTGAATATGTCCGGTCTGGAAAAGAACAGCGGCTTCAAGATCACAATCCCCATGCTGCGCCGCATTGCCGCCGGCGGTCTGTACGGCGACCTGATTATGAATCTCGACAACCAGGTGAAGCCCTACGAGATCCACAAGGGCGACAGTGCCGCTCTCATTGAGAAGTGGACGGAAAAGCTCAAGGATATCCTCGCCAGCGGCCACGGCTTTACCCGCCGTGAGCTGGCTGTCAACCTCGACAGCATCGCCAAGGATTTCTCCGAGATTCCCGTAAAGCGCACCCCCAAGGTCAAGGTGGGCATTGTGGGTGAGATCTATGTGAAATACTCCAGTCTCGGCAACAACGATCTGGAGAAATTCCTCTACGATCAGGGCTGTGAGGTCAATCTGCCGGGTATCTTAGGCTTTGCCATGTTCAAGGTGGACAACCGTCTGGAGGATTACAAGCTCTACGGCGGCAGCAAGGCCAAGTATATCGTGGTACAGAAGCTGATGAACTATCTGCTCGATCTGGAGACCCTGGTCATCAACAGCCAGGTAAAATTCGGCTTCCGACCCATCACCCGTTACCACCATACCAAATCCCTGGTGAAGGGCTTTGTGGGCTACGGCAGCAAGATGGGTGAGGGATGGCTGCTCACGGGAGAGATGCTGGAGCTGGTGGAATGCGGCTTTGAGAACATTGTCTGCACCCAGCCCTTTGGCTGTCTGCCCAACCACATCAACGGCAAGGGCATGATCCGCAAGATCAAGCAGCAGGACGAGCGTGCCAACATTGTGGCCATTGACTACGACCCCGGTGCGCCGAGAGTCAATCAGGAGAACCGCATCAAGCTGATGCTGGCCGTTGCGAAGGAGCAGCTGAACAAATCTCTTGCCGAGCAGGAGAAGGCTGAGGAAAAAGCGCCGGTCAAGGTGAAGCCCGTCAAGAAAACGGAAGCGACAGTATAAGGTGCAGCGATGAAAAAATGGGAAAAACTGCCTGCCGCGTTTCAGAAAGAGGCCGTGAAGCCGTATTACGAGCTGTTGCGGCACAGAACCGGCAGTCTGGTGCTCAAGCGGATCTTTGATCTTGTGGCAGCAATAATTCTGACGGTAATTGCGCTGCCGTTCATGCTGATCATAGCGATATGGATCAAATGTGATTCCAAAGGCGGTGTATTCTTTCTGCAGCGCCGTGTGACGAAATACGGCAGGGTATTCCGGATTGTGAAGTTCCGCACGATGGTCACCAATGCCGAGCAGCTCGGCACACAGGTCACCGTCAGTCACGACAGCCGTGTAACGAAAGCCGGCAGATTTCTGCGGAAGTGCCGTCTGGACGAGCTGCCGCAGTTATTCAATGTGCTGAAGGGCGACATGAGCTTTGTCGGCACCCGGCCGGAGGTGGAGCGATATGTTGACCGCTACACCGACGAGATGATGGCGACGCTGCTGATGCCTGCGGGCATCACTTCTCTTGCGAGCATCAGATTCAAGGACGAGGAAAAGCTGCTCAACGGTGCTGAGAATCCGGATGACGTCTATATCAACACCGTTCTCCCGCAGAAGATGGACTACAATCTCCAATACATCAGGCGCTTCAACTTCTTCTACGACATCAAGCTCATGTTCCAGACCTTCTTCGCCGTAATATAGCGCCGATTATTTTCTCTGTCCGCCGCCGCAGCCCTCAGGGGGCTGCTTACCGGCTGGTTTATGCAAACTTTCAGGCACGGTGTTTCTGCTCACAGTACCCGTGCCTGTTTTGTTGTAAGTGAACATTCGTTTTTCGGTACAAACAGAATGATTGCAGATAATCAAGTCAGATTGAAAACAGTAATATGCTTGATGGTATGAAAACCATAATCATTAGCACGGATACTCCGAATTGAGTAACCGTGCTTTTTTTGCCGGAGCATCCACAGATTCACTCAGCGGTTTTCCGCCGGAAAAGGGTTTCCCCCGGAAAACCGCCCCGCAACAATAACTCCCCAGAAAAAAATTGGTGTATCCTCATTTCGGGAAAAGCAGGCACGGGTATTTTGATAGCAGACGGAAATTTCAGGTTTTGAAAGACCAGCCTTGCTGTGCCGTGCCGGATGTTAGCAACATAGCAGTTTCTCCCTAAATGTACAGAGTGAGCGTAAGCGAACGACAGCGTGACACGGGTGCGCAGGCTCTGCGCCGCGAAGCTTGACAGATAAGGTGGTTTGTAATATGATAGGTTCGTATCAATTGGTTTGGGCGCGTGATCTGCGCAGATGTGAGGAAGAGGAATGAAAAGACAGAAAAGAATGGCGGTCATCAATGATTTTTCGGGGTTCGGCAGATGCTCGCTGACCGTGTCGGTGCCGATCATCTCGGCAATGAAAATACAGTGCTGCGCTCTGCCAACCGCAGTGCTTTCCAACCATACCGGCTATCCGGATTATTTTTTCGATGATTATACCGATAAAATGAAGGCATACTATCTCAAATGGGAAAAGCTCGGACTGTCCTTCGACGGTATTTATACCGGTTTCCTCGGCTCCGTCCGTCAGGTGGAGCTGATCCTCGATTTTCTGCGCCGTTTTGCCGGTGAACATACCGCCGTCATCGTTGACCCCGTGATGGGTGATAACGGCAAGCCTTACGCTACAATCGACGACGAGCTTTGCCGGGATATCAGGAAGCTGCTGCCCCTGTCCTCCATCATCACCCCCAATCTCACCGAAGCCTGTATTATCTCCGGCGTGCCGTATCACGAGGGCGCCTTCGCGGATCGGGAACTGCTGGAAATCAGCCGGCGTCTCCGTGACTGCGGTGCTCAGAATATGGTCATCACCGGTATCCCGGAGGGAGATAATATCCGCAACCTCATCTGTCATGCCGACGGCCGTCTCTCTTCCGTCACAACTCCCTGCACCGGTACGCCTCACGCCGGTACGGGTGATGTGTTCGCTTCCATTATCGCCGCTGACCGGGTGAACGGCGTGGACCTGCAGACTTCCGTCGAAAAGGCTGCGGGATTCGTCGGTAAGGCAATTGCCGTCTCGGATGCGCTGCACGTCCCCACAGAGGACGGCGTCTGCTTTGAAGAAATCCTCGGTGATCTGATCCGGTAACATTTTCCGCTCCGGTGGGTGATACACTGGGGATGACTTCCGCTTTGAGAAAATTTCCGGTCATCAGACGCCGGAAATATGGTGAATATCAACATTAAATTTTGGGAATCAAGAGGATAAATCTTTATTTTGCAGAATTATCAAAAAGTTGTTGTAAAAACCTGTCGTCTTATGTTATGATATGATGAGGTAAGGAATCAAACCGCTTGAGTGATTTTAAAGGGGACGCCGTATGAAACACAAGAAAAGTTTTATCCGATTGCTTCTGCTGAATATGGTGATCGTCTCGCTTTGTATCGGCACACTGGCCGTTCATGCAGAGCCTGGTGATGAAACCGAAGAACCCTATTACGAAGAAAGCAGCACCAATGTGGAAGACCCTTATAGCAATGACGAACCCGATCCTGTTGAGAGCAGCTACGAAGACATTACGTCCGAAGACCCCCAGGAATCGTGGGATCCGCAGGACTCGGAGGAACCGCAGTATTCCTACGAGGAGGAAAGCTCCGACCCCTATGAGGAGAGCTCCGACCCGTATGTGGAGCCGACAGAAAGCTCTGAACCGGAATACAGCTATGAAGAACCCGACGAATCCTCTGACCCTTACTACCCTCAAAGCAGCGAGGAAACAAGCTACGACCCTGACCCCTATTCCCGGCAGGAAGAGAGCTCCCAGGAAACTTCCGTGGAGCTTTCCGGCTATGAATATTCCGATAACAGCACCCTGACCTCCGAAGATTGGGAGAAGCTCAAAAACAGCAGCGTCTCCGGCCAGAAATGGAGCAACGTCTCCTTCTTCGGCAACGAGGATGAGGCTCTGAAAAAAATCAAAGAGGATAAAACCAAGGGTAACGATGACTGGATCTTCCTGATCTGGGGCATCATTCTCGTCACGCTGGGTGTGACAGCCATCCTGGCAGTCATCTTCACCAGTATCCACTCCAAGAAAAAGCTGCAGCAGTCCGGCATAGCTCCCGAAGAGCCGGTTCCGCCGCCCGCAGCACCGCCCGAACGTCCCGCGGCTCCCCGGATGTCAGATACCGATACCGGCGAGATCGTTTTCCGGGACGAGACCAAAGAAAAAGACGACTACAACGATTTCTTTGATCAGACCTGACCGCAGCGTCAATTCACAGGAAAGCCTTGCCGTGACCCCTCACGGCATGAAATATTGCAAATGCTTGAAACGGAGGAGCATATCAGTATGAACAAACAAGAACTTTTGGAAATGCAAAAAACAGCCTGTAAGGTGCGTATGCACACGATCGAGGGAGTGTTCAATGCAAAATCGGGACATCCGGGAGGCTCGCTTTCCGCTGCCGATATGATCACCTACCTCTATTTCAAGGAGATGAAGGTGGATCCTTCCCGTCCGGACGATCCTTCCCGCGACAGATTTGTTCTTTCAAAGGGTCACTGCTGCCCGGCACTCTACGGCGCACTGGTAGAAAAGGGCTATTTCCCTGCTGACGAGATCAAGGTGCTGCGCCACATCGGCGCTATGCTCCAGGGTCACCCCGATATGAAAAACACACCCGGCATTGACATGAGCTCCGGCTCTCTGGGACAGGGTGTTTCCGCAGCCTGCGGTATGGCGCTCGCTGCCAAATATGACAATGCCGATTACAGAGTCTATGCGATGCTCGGTGACGGCGAATGTGAAGAGGGGCAGGTATGGGAGGCCGCTATGTTTGCGTCTCACTACCGGCTTGACAATCTCTGCCTGATCGTTGACTTCAACGGCCTGCAGATCGACGGCAACGTGAATGACGTGGCCGGTCTGGAGCCGATCGACAGTAAGTTTGAGGGCTTCGGCTTCGAGGTCATCAAGATCGACGGCAACAACTTCGACGAAATTGAAGCCGCCTTTCACAAGGCAAGAACCGTCAAGGGCAAGCCCACCGTGATTATTGCCAAGACCGTGAAGGGCAAGGGCGTTTCCTACATGGAGAACCAGGTAGGCTGGCACGGCAAAGCTCCTAACGCAGACGAATATCAGACCGCAATGGACGAGCTTAAAGCTCAGCTTGCAGCATTGGAGGCATAATTATGGGAGAGACAAAAAAGATTGCAACAAGAGAGAGCTTCGGCCTGGCTCTGTGTGAGCTGGCTAAGGAGCATCCTGAGATCGTGGTGCTGGACGCCGATCTGGCCGCCGCTACCAAAACAGAGATCTTCAAGAAGGCTTATCCCGACCGTTTCTTTGACTGCGGTATTGCAGAGGGTAACATGATAGGTGTGGCAGCAGGACTGGCTTCCTGCGGTAAAGTACCGTTTGCGGCTTCCTTTGCCATGTTTGCCACCGGCAGAGCCTATGAGCAGATCAGAAACTCCGTGGGCTATCCCCACCTGAATGTCAAGATTGCCGGTTCCCACGCCGGTATCACCGTCGGTGAGGACGGCGCTACCCACCAGTGCTGTGAGGATCTCGCTCTGATGAGAACCATCCCCGGCATGGTTGTGCTCAATCCTGCCGATCACTATGAAATGACGGAGGCTGTCAAGGCTGCCTTCGCTTACAACGGCCCTGTATATATCCGTCTTGGCCGTCTTGCAATCGACAGCTTCAACGATCCCGATACCTATCAGTTCGAGATCGGCAAGGGTATCCAGCTCAAGGACGGCTCCGACGTCACCGTGATTGCCACCGGTCTGGTGGTCAACGAGGCTCTCAAGGCTGTGAAGGCTCTCGAGAGCAAGGGCATCAACGCCCGCCTCATCAATATGCACACCATCAAGCCTATTGACAAGGATATCATCATCAAAGCTGCCAAGGAAACCGGCCGCATCATCACCGTTGAAGAGCACAATATCATCGGCGGTCTGGGCGAGGCTGTATGCGCCGTCACCTCTGAATACTGCCCCGTTCCCGTCAAGAGAATCGGTATCGAGGATGTCTACGGACACAGCGGTCCGGCTCTCGGTCTGCTCGCTGAGTTCGGTCTCGACGCTGCAGGTCTGGAAAAGAAGATCTCCGAATATGTTAAATAAGTGCAGAGCTTGCTTTCCTGCACCATACAGCAGTACGGCATTCGCTGTACTGCTGTTTTTTCATCGTCTCTTGACAAAGGCGTTGGAAGATGATATAATAGGCCTATCGGTTTTATAGGTTATAATACAGCCGATCAATCTTCATACAGGAGGGTTTCCTATGGAACAAAAAAAAAGACAGGAACATCTGAAAAATCTGATGTTGGCGGCAATCTTTGGCGCGATGGTCTATGTACTGACCGCTTTTTTGAAGATTCCTACCCATCAGGGATATATTCATGTCGGTGACGGCATTATCTATCTGGCAGCCGCCCTGCTGCCCATGCCGTATGCAATGGCTGCCGCCGGTATCGGCGCCGGTCTCTCCGACTACCTCTCCGGTTATCCCATGTGGGTGCTTCCTACCGTCATTATCAAGGTGCTCACCGTCATCGCCTTTACCCACCACAAGGATACTATCATCAACCGCCGCAATCTGATCGCACTCCTTCCCGGAGCAGTCCTCTGCGTCGGCGGCTACTATCTCGCTTCGGCTATCCTCTATGGTGATTTCGGAGCTGCCGTGGCTGATGTTCCCACCAATCTCATTCAATCCGCCGCAAGCTCGGCACTGTTCCTGTTCCTCGGCCTTGCCCTGGACAAGATGGCTTTCAAAAAACGCTTCCTGAAAGCTCCCGTCAAAAAACAGCGCGTTGTCAAATAACACCGCTGCCGACTGCGGATGTCAGTTTACCGGACAGTATTCCCGGAATACCTTCCCCGGAACCGCTGCTCCCTGATCTCCATCTCAGCCAACGTCCCCGGACGCTGGCTGTTTTTTTTCTCTGTATCGCCGTATAGGAGCATTATCCGTCAACTGGACGGATCTGATTTTGAAAAATCGTTTATGAGTATCAGAGAGATTATATGAGAATAACGGTGAATTTCAAAGATATTCTTTTGCTAAATTAAAAATTTCAAAAAAACGCTTGACACGCCGCTCAAAACGTGCTATCATCATATTCGTGACTTGGAGCACGTTATTTTCGTGCACAAAATAGAAATCTGAATGATTCAGGGAGGAAACAGCTATGTCAACTTATATGGCAAAAGCAGGCGAAGTTGAGCGTAAATGGTACGTGATCGATGCAACCGGCAAGTCACTCGGCCGTCTTGCAGTTCAGGTAGCAGACCTTCTTCGTGGAAAGAATAAGCCTACATTTACTCCTCACGTTGATTGCGGCGACTACGTCATCGTAACCAATGTTGAGAAAGCCGTTCTGACCGGTAAGAAAGCAGAGCAGAAGTTCTACTATCACCACACCGGCTTCATCGGCCACATGAAGGCTGTCAGATATGACAACCTCATGGAGAATAAGCCTGAAATGGCTCTCGAGCTCGCAGTGAAGGGCATGGTTCCCGATAACACCATCGGCAGAAAGGCTCTCACAAGACTTCATGTATACCAGGGTGCCGAGCATAAACACCAGGCTCAGCAGCCGATCGTTATTGAGTAATCAGGAAGGAGGCAATCATTATGTACGATAAGACACCCTATTTCTACGGCACAGGCAGAAGAAAAAGCTCTGTGGCAAGAGTCAGACTCTATAAGGGTACCGGTAAGGTAACCATCAACGACAGAGATATTGACGATTATTTTGGTCTTGAGACCCTCAAGCTCATCGTTCGTCAGCCCCTCGTTCTCACCGCAACCGACGCGCAGTTCGATGTTGTCTGCCGTGTAGCAGGCGGCGGCGTGACCGGCCAGGCAGGTGCTATCCGTCACGGAATTTCCCGTGCCCTGCTCCAGTACGACAGCGAAAACCTCCGTCCCAAGCTCAAGAAGGCTGGTTTCCTGACTCGTGATCCTCGTATGAAGGAAAGAAAGAAGTACGGCCTCAAGGCAGCCCGTCGTGCTCCCCAGTTCTCAAAGAGATAATCAGAGCCTTTTGGCGGTTATCAAAAATACAGTGTTTATGCACTTTTATCGTTTCGGATTTGCCTGAAATACGGTGAATTTCAGACGGTAACTAACACATAACTAACAAGTAACTAACAAATTTTAAGCCATTCATCAGTCTGATGAGTGGCTTAATTTGTATAGCAAGAGGTAAGTATGACAAAACAAAAAATGCTGAATAACATTGAAATTGCGAAAAAATATCTTTCAAAATATCACTTGCTTGTTCCGAAAGATGATCTCATTGTGGAGTGCCTTTTTTTACCGCCTTTCCGCTGGAACACATATTTCATTCAGGTTTTTAAGGGACATGGCGGATATTCTGCTCATTGTGCATATACGTATTATGCCGATTATTTGGGAAACTCAAGTTATTCCCAGTCTTTTACAACTGTTGAAAAGGCAGATAAACACCCTGCAAAAAGAGGCAATGTTATCTGTAAGTGTATGAAAACAGATACTCAAATCATAGATGAGATTATCCGCAGCGTAAAAGAAGATATCGTTATCAAAACGCAAGAGATTACGATTATTGATGGTATTTCAGCAAGTGTAAGATTGTATGATAAAGGAACTATTATCGGTGATTTTTTTTTGAACGATCCTGAAATACCTCCTGAATTACTTAATGCCCTTATCTCTGTTTCAGAAATAATAACAAATGGCTGACTTTTTGTGATAAATATGTAGGAAAAAGAATATGAAGTGTCCAGTATCCCATTGTGTAGAAGTATTGAATTTGCCGGAAAACGATGATATAATCATGTGTAGAACGCTATGGGAGTGACTTTCAATTGGGTAACAATCACAGAATAAAATTCACGGTGGATCAACAGATCGAACACATGAAATCCAAAGGAATCCGGTTCACGATCGAGGACGAAGATTTTGCCAGACAGTATCTGAGCAATAATACATATTTTTTTAAACTCAAAGCATACGACAAGCTGTATGACAAAAAAGATGATACCTATATCGGCTTGGAATTTGCATACCTGAGAGATCTTGCCATCATTGATTCTTTACTGCGACGAATTATACTGAGAATCTCCATAGATATTGAGCATTATCTGAAGGTAGCAATGCTCCGGGATTTTAACGATTCGGAGGAAAACGGTTACAGTATTATCCAGCGTTATATCGAGACCTATCCGAACAGAATGGAAAAAGTGCTCACACAGAGAAGCGAAGGAAAAGCGTGTAGTAATCTGATTCAAAAATACAAGGATGATTTTGCCATCTGGAATATTGTAGAGATCCTGAGTTTCAGCGATTTCACAAACCTATACGATATGTTTTATCTCAGAAACAGACAGCCAAAATATCCGAACGAGAATCCGTACAAAAGAGTTCCCTATCATTATCTGTTCAATCCTGTGAGATTACTGAGAAATGCTGCTGCTCACAGCAATTGTCTCATCAACAGTCTGAAAAATCCGTATATCAGTCCGGAAATGTTTAATTTCAATCATGGGATTTCATCATTTCTCGGACAACATCATATCGGCAATAAAAGACTGAATACGCAGCTAAGCAAGCCCTTGATCCATGACTTTTGTGTGATGTTATACTTATATCACAAAATTGCGCCGCTGAATGTGCAATTCTATGCTTTTAAAGACCTGAAGGACTTTCTGTACGGCAGAGCTATCAAAAATAAGACATATTATCAGAATCATACCGTTTTAATCTCCGCTTATGAGTTCATTGTCCAGGTGGTTGACGTATTCATCAAGGAGGTAGAGAGCAAGTGTGCAGAACCGGAAAATATTACAATTCTGTAACATTTGTTGACATTCCGGCTTTTTTCGCATATAATATGAACGTAGCATAAAAACATTGATGATGTGTTTTTAAGGGGCTGGTGTTTCACTGGTCCTATTTTTTTTGTTCTGAATCATCCGACAGATATTCCTACCAAGCCATTCATCGGAAACGGTGAGTGGCTTTTTCTTATTTGGAATCATGCAAAACAATTCCGGAAAAAAACAGGCACGGGTACTTTGGTAGAAAACGGAATTGAAATCAATGAAAGACCAGCCGGTAAGCGCCCCGTCGAGGGGCGTGGCGGCGCCGGCAAGCTGCCGGTCCCGATTCACCAACGACTGCTTGCCCCTAATATTTCAATATCTATCCTCGTCTACAACTGCAATAAGTAGGCACGGGTACTTTGGTAGAAAACGGAATTGAAATCAATGAAAGACCAGCCGG
>ONEU01000137.1 GCA_900316925.1 uncultured Eubacteriales bacterium | reverse complement strand
CTATATTGAATTTAACATCATCGAGAGCCTGGAGCAGTTTGATTTTACCATCAAGAACAGCGGCATGGGCATCAAGCCCTCCGAGATCGACCTGGTATTCGGCAGGTTCTATAAAACGGATAAGTCCCGCAGCAAGGACAAGAAGGGACTGGGACTGGGACTGTACCTTGTGCGGAGCATCATCCGTCTGCACGGCGGCGATATTACCGCCAAAAGCAATTATGGAGAGTACAGTGAATTTGATTTCTATCTGCCGAAGAAACAGCAGAATAAAAGACTGGAGAAAAAGAATAAGGGCTGAGCTTCCTGACCGGAGGGCATGAAGCAGACAAGCGGAGCCTCAACAGAGGAGGAACAAGGAAAATGGACGAGAAACAGCAAGAAGTCATACAGGAGCAGCAGGCGGATACCGTTCTGCCGCCGCCGGAGAGTGAACCGACCGTTCCTGTGGTGCCGCCGGAAAACGAACCGACTGTTCCTGTGGTGCCGCCGGAGAGTGAACCGGCCGTTCCTGTGGTGCCGCCGGAGAGTGAACCAGCCGTTCCTGTGGTGCCGCCGGAGAGTGAACCGGCCGTTTCCCCGATGCCTGTGGGAGGCGAAAATCCATACGCCCGCTTCAGGAACGACAATACCTTCCTGCCGCCCGCCCCCATTACGCTGCGTCCAGCCGGTTCCCGGATGACCCGCGTTTTCCTGTGGATCATCACGGTCATTTTAGTGGCGGGCGCTGCCTTTCTGACCATGGCCGTTCTCGGCAGGAACAGGAATGCAGGGGAAGACCCCAAAGACAGTAAGATTCCCTATAACGGGAATGCCGCCTCCTCCTATGCGGCGGAGATTTCCCTGCCGGAAGCACCGGATGTGTCTGCCGATCCCGACGGACCGCAGATCTCCACCCAGGAGACCGAGAGTATCTCACCCAATGCCGTTCATGCGGCTTTCGAGAAAGCGTCACCCTCTATTGTGTGTGTAACCTCCTATCTGGCAGGCGGTGACTTCATGCTTTCCAAGTTCGGCGACGGTTCGGGCATCATCCTCACGAAGGACGGCTACATTGCTACCAACAGCCATGTGGTCAATGACAGTACCTCTACCGGTGTTCTGGTGACCCTCAACGACGGCAGACAGTTTCTGGGGACCATCATCGGTCTGGACAAAAAGACCGATCTGGCGGTTCTCCGGATCTCCGCAGATGACCTCCAGGCGGCGGAATTTGCGGATTCCGACAAGCTCTTCGTGGGACAGGACGTCTATGCCATCGGCAATCCGGGCGGCACGTCCTTTACCAATTCCCTGACGAAGGGCACCGTCTCTGCGGTGAACCGGATCCTGGCGTCGAAGGGCTATACCAAGTATATCCAGACGGATGCCGCCATCAACCCCGGCAATTCCGGCGGTGCGCTGGTGAACGAGAACGGTCAGGTGGTGGGGATGAATACCTCGAAGATCGTGAGTACGGATTATGAAGGCATGGGCTTTTCCATCCCGAGCAATAAGGTGACGGAGATCGTGAACAAGCTGATCAAGTACGGCTTTGTCAACGACCGCGGCACCCTGGGTATCACCGGCAAGACCTGCAATCTCTATGAATCCCGCAAGAACAATGTGCCGCAGGGCATGGTCATCACGGACATCTCCGAGAACAGTCCCCTGCAGAAGACGGAAGTGGCGCGGCAGGATATCATCACGGAGGTCAACGGCGTGACGGTGACCTCTACCTATGAATGTATTGAAGAACTAAGCAAATATAAACCCGGCGACAGCGTGACCCTGAAGCTGTTCCGCGTGGCAGGCTCCTCCTCCCGTGCGGTGAGCTTTGAGGTGACCGTCCAGCTCGCCGACGACAGAGGCGACTGATCCCAAAAGCTGCTGCACTTCGGATGCGGCAGCTTTTTATCTGTCTGTCAAAGGAATTTCGCTCTCTGCGGAGAGCGAGTCGGGGGGACTTTCACGAGAAAGTCCCCCCGACACCCCCGAAAGCGGCGGCTTCCGATGTTTTTCCATGCAGGATAGATTGTTATCAATTCGGAAGAAATGTCTTTCCGGAGGGAAATGGTTCCCCCGGCACGGGAAAGCCCCCCGACACCCCCACGGCGGTTTTAGGAAGGGGGGCCGGGGGATAACCCTTTTTCCGCCGGAAAAGGGTTTCCCCCGGGAAACTGCCCCGCCAACACGAACTTCCGTAAAGCCGAGAGGGAAAATTGGATGACAATGTGTTGAAATTTCCGGCGGAGTGGAGTATAATGTTCGAGAGTGAGCGCAGCAAAAGGAGTGAGTGTATGACAGAGAGCGAATTTCAGGAGTTTATGATTATAATGGGCTACCGCTTTCACGAGAAAACCAAGACAGCCTTCAACAGCTTTGAGGGATTTCGCAATCTGATCGAGTTTTCGGAGAAGGAGAACCGCTATTCCCTGGCGCTGGACTGCATCGGCAAAAGTGCGGAGCAGCTCTCGCAGGTGAAGGAGCAGATCAGAGCCTTCCATACAGAACATAAAAACCATGTGATCCGTTCCGGTTATCAGGATAAACGTATTCAGATCGTGATGAAAATGACCATTGATTCCGACATCGACAAGGAGGAGCTCAAGGCGCTGGTGCATTTTATGACGGAGCTGTGCAGGAGCGGGAATCTGGCGCCGGTGTGCCGTGTCTGCTCCCGTGAGCGGAAAACAGGCCTGTATGTGGTGGGAAAGGAAGTGACCGCCCTGTGTGAGGCCTGTGTCGGCAGAAAACGAAGGCTCTATGAAAAGAGAAAAAACGTCTTTCTCAATAAGACCCAGAATATGCCGGGAGGTCTGGCAGGAGCGGTATTCGGTGCGTGTCTCGGCGCGGTGCTGTATGTGCTGCTCTATCAGCTGTTCCCCATGATGGGAGCGGGCAGTCTGCTGATCGTGGGACTCTCGTTTCTGGGGTTCGTGGTCACCGGCAGCCGGGCTACCAGAAAAAGCGCCGTGATCTGTGAAGTGATCTCCGTGGTGACGTTTCTGCTGGCGGAGTATTTCGCACTCGTGCTCAGCTCGGCAATCGAGATTGAGCGTCTGGGCGGCGGTATTGCGGTGGCGGAGGCAGTGGATATCATCAACAAAAGTCTCTATGAAGGGGGGCTGCTGTCGTTGCTGCCGGAGCTGATCGTCGGTCTGGTGCTGATCGCGGCGGCAGGTGTTGCTTATTTTCTCAAGAGAAAATATACCCGCCCCATGAAGATCTCAAAGAACATTCTGTGACCGTTAAGGGCACAAAAGTGCAAAAAATAATTCAAGGACACCGTTCAGCTCGGTGTCCTTGAATCTACCTTCAGATGTATTTAAGAAAGAGTATCGTGTTAACCGTTTCAATGCCTGCTACATATAGTGGGCAATTTTTTTTGTGCATCAGATATTGTGTATATTATAGCACTCTTTTGACAGCTTGTCAACTGCTGTCTTTGCAGTGTGCCGGGGAACTGTCCTTAAAGGAAAACAGTCCGATACCCGCAAGGCAGGATCGGACGGCTAACATTAAGATAAGGGGAATTAAGGAGGGTGGAACTTAATACTCTGACGGTGCGGCTCCGTCTTTCTGAGTACACCTATATTATATACCCGATCGCGGTGGAATTTGTTAAATTGATGTTAATAACTTATAAAGATTTCGTATCGGTTTTTTAAAAAAATCTTTTTCGGGAAATAAAGACACGGAAATATGAGAAAAAGCCCGCACTTCCCGGCAGCGTGAAATGCTCCGTTCTCTGCCGGGGGACCGCATGGGGAGAGGAGCTTCGTGAAAAAAGGATGTGTCCCCTTGATTTAGGGACGATGATAGTGTATAATAATGAAAAATAAAATCGAAAGAGGTAAGACCGATGTACAATGATCTGATGGATACCATAGGCTTTGTGGGACAATATGACAAGGATGTTTCCGATGCAATGGCAGAGGAGCTCAAAAGACAGCAGAGGAACCTGGAGCTGATCGCTTCGGAGAATATCGTTTCTCCCGCCGTGATGGCAGCAATGGGCTCGGTACTGACCAATAAGTATGCAGAGGGCTACCCCGGCAAGAGATATTACGGCGGCTGCCAGTATGTTGACGTGGTGGAGGATATCGCCAGAAAGCGCGCCTGTGAGCTGTTCGGCGCAGAATTTGCCAATGTTCAGCCCCATTCCGGCGCCCAGGCCAATACCGCCGTTTACTTCGCTATGCTCAATCCCGGCGATACCGTGATGGGTATGACGCTCTCTGAGGGCGGTCATCTGACCCACGGTTCACCGGTGAATATTTCCGGGAAGTATTTCAACTTCGTTTCCTACGGCGTTGATCCCGTGAGCCATGTGATCGACTATGATAAGGTTTACGAGCAGGCAATGCAGGCAAAGCCGAAGATGATCGTCTGCGGTGCCAGCGCTTATCCGAGAATCATTGACTTCAAGCGTTTCCGTGAGATCGCCGATGCCTGCGGCGCTTATCTGATGGTAGATATGGCGCACATTGCAGGTCTGGTGGCTGCCGGCGTACATCCCAATCCGGTTCCCTACGCTCACTTTGTCACCACCACCACCCATAAGACCCTCAGAGGCCCCAGAGGCGGTATGATCCTCTGCGGCGAGGAATTCTCCAAGGAGATCAACAAGGCCGTATTCCCCGGCACCCAGGGCGGCCCGCTCATGCATGTGATCGCTGCCAAGGCGGTTTGTCTGGGCGAGGCTCTCAAGCCCGAGTTCAAGACCTACGGCGAGAATATCGTCAGGAACGCCAAGGCACTGGCAGACGGCCTGCTGAAGAGAGGCAATAAGCTGGTATCCGGCGGCACCGATAACCATGTGATGCTGCTCGATCTCACCCAGAGCGAGGTGACCGGCAAGGAGCTGGAGCGCAGACTGGACGAGGTACAGATCACTGCCAATAAGAACACGGTTCCCAACGAGCAGAGAAGCCCGTTTGTCACCAGCGGCGTGCGTCTGGGCACACCGGCCGTTACCACCAGAGGACTGGGCGTGGAGGAAATGGACAAGATCGCCGGGTTCATCACCCTGGCACTCAACGACTTCGAGGGCAGCGCCGATCAGATCAGAGCCGGCGTGAACGAGATCTGCGAGAAATTCCCGCTTTACAACTGATAGCGGTACGGCGGGGCACCAACGGGGACGGTCTCCCGGCCCCTTCCGAAAACGCTGTTCCAAGCGGCATTGCAGTATGGACTGCAGTGCCGCTTTTTTGGCGGGTATTAGTAGGAATTTACGAGTGGGAAGCCTGATAAATTGCGGAAAAAGTGAAAAATAACGAATTTGCGGCAGATGGTTGACAAGGAGGAAAACAAAGGATACAATAGGAATAATAGGGGAACCGGCTGCGGCGGCCGGTTGGACAATGCAAATAGGGAGGGGATTCTATGAACACAATCACTACGATCCGAATGAAGGATATGTCCCGGAAAACCAAAAGTAAAGGCGGCTTTACACTGGTGGAACTGGTGGTAGTTATTGCGATCCTCGGAGTTCTGGCAGCCATTGCGATCCCGGCGATCGTCGGTATTATCAGCAATGCCGGTAAATCCAAGGAAGGCGAAAATGCGGCGGAGCTGGACAGGGCCTGCAAAAACTACTATACCATGGTCGGCTCGGGCATGGTCAACAGCGATGATCACGGCTATTCCACACAGGCTGACCTGCCTCCTGCAAACGGCACCACCTCTGCCAGAATTGCGGCAGCAAGGAGCGCGACCGTGGTAAATGCCTGCGAATACGCCGGTATGACCGGACTCAAGGAGACGCTGCAGTCCGGCAATGCGGTATATGTCTATGACGACGAGGGTGCGATCTATCCGAAGTCGGAGCGCCCGGATCTCACCACAATCGACGGACAGACCACACTGGGCGATCTGTACCAATCGGCACCGTAAGAAACAAACAATGACTGACGGCGGAGAGATTCCGCCGTCTTTTTTTACGAAAAAAAGGACGGTTGGAAATATTTTTATGAATAAACCCAAAACTTCACCAATAAATTATGAACAAAATATGAAACGTCAAAAAAGCTGTTCATAATTTAAAGATGTCAAATCTTCTAAAACTTTTTCAAAATGTTGTACGATACTGACAAAAGCAGGATTTATGTTGGCTTTTCTTTCACACGCTATGTTAAAAATAAACAAAAATAATCCGTATTATTTTATTTATTTAATTTAAAAAATTTGAAAAAAAGTATTGACATTTTGTTAATAAAGAGTTAAGATATATACAACAAATGAACACGGTGCTCCACCCTTCAGGGCAGCGGTTCACAAAAAAATTTTTTTAAGAAAGAGGTAATCACCATGACCCTTCAGCAGAAATTGCTCGCTAAGCAGAGCAAAAAAGGTTTCACCCTCGTTGAGCTGGTAGTAGTTATCGCTATCCTCGGCATCCTGGCAGCTATCGCAATCCCGGCAGTTGTTGGTATCATCAACAACGCTCAGAAGTCTTCCAAAGAGACCAACGCATCTGAGCTCTCCAACGCTGTTAAGAATCTGTATGCTGGTGTATCTTCCGGCCAGATCAACAGCTCCACTCCTCAGGATGAGCTGAACAAGCTCAGCTCAAGCGCTCTGCCGGCTGCTAACGCAACTGTTGCTGACTGCAAGACAGCTGCTAACGCACTGACTGTACAGAGCGCCGTAGATTACGGTGGGCTTGCAACCAAGTTCAACAATGACAACATCAAGGATTACGTTTACGAGACTGATGACGGCACAATCTACTACAGCGGCAGCCACACTGGCGGTACTGAACTCTCGCTCGACACTACTCTGGGCACCATCAGAAACGCTCAGTAATCTATTGATTACATAATCAGATCAATACGCAAGCAAAGCCCGAAACGGTGAAAGCCGTTTCGGGCTTTGCTACCATCCGGCCCTCCGGCGCGCATTCCGGAACAGGACGATGATGACCGCCCGAGATAGCTCCGGCTGTTTCGGGCGTTTGTCTTTCCTTGCCGGCGCAGGAGGTACCCGATCAGGAGGGATGATATGAAACAGACAAAACAGCGTCCTACCCGCAGTAAAAAAGGCTTTACGTTAGTGGAATTGATCGTGGTTATTGCGATCCTCGGAATCCTGGCGGCCATCGCCATTCCGGCGGTGGTGGGCATCATCAATAACGCCCAGCGTTCTTCCCGTGAAGCCAATGCCTCCGAGATTACCAGCGCCGCCAAGAATCTGTATGTGGGGATCAAAAGCGGCCAGGTGAATTACGAAAGCCCGCAGGATGAGCTTAACCAGCTTGATCCGCAGGCGACGGCGCCGAAAAACGCAACCGTGGAAGAGAGAGCGGTGGCAGCCGATGCCATTACCATCGAACAGGTGCTGAAGTACGCCGGCCTGTACAATAAGATCCGGGATGCCGTGGGGGATTACGTTTATGACAGGACGGACGGGACCATCTATTATAAGGATACCTACACCGGCAGCAACGGCGCGCCGATCGAAATGACCACCACGCTGGGAGAACTGATGGCGGGATAACAAGAAGGGGATTCCCGTGGGGGAAAATCGGCAAAAATTTGTTTAAAGAGCCAAAAACTCATCCATTGTTTTTGTATGAAACTGACAAACAATAAAACTAATTACCGAAAGTGGTAATTAGTTTTATTGCTATTTAAACAAAATCTATCGTTTTAAAAAAATATTATTGAAATATGGCTTTTTTTGTGATAAGATAACAAAAGAGATATTATAACTGTTAGTGCCTTTAACGATAATGTGCCAATAACAGCGAGTAGTATTTTACGCACGAGCCAGAAAAAACAGAGAAAATTTTTTAAGAGTGTGGTGTATTTATGAAAACGGTAGCAACTGTAATGCAGTTAACACGAGGCTTGTTGATCCTTACTCCGGCGGAGTATGATAAGCCAGAGGGCGGCCTTTCCATTAACAAAAAGCGTGGCAGCATGCCCTCAAATTTCGGCGTTCCTCAGATTTTTGAGCTGAACGATTCTCTGAAGGACCATCCTTATGAGAAGTCTGACGAGCTGGCAGCGTTTGCAAAGCGCTGTGCCGAGAGCGTCAGCATGGATATGGGTGATATCTTCCTGTGCATCGAGGATGAAGACGTCCTCATCACAAAGGAGTATAAGCACCCGATCTCCAAGGAAAAGCTCCTTCCCACCTTCGCACGTGTCGAGGCTGAGGCTGTGCTCCATCAGGATGTTGAAAAGTATACCATCCTGAACTTTGAGTATGGTCAGCAGTATGGCACCCAGAAAAAGGCAGAGGATGTCTCTGCATCCTTGTTTGCCATGAATACCGGTATGCTTACCGATATCCGTTCCAATTTCGCCGCAGCCGGCCTGAAGCTGGTCAAGGTGACACCTCCGATCGCCGGTATGCTCTATACCTCCAAGGTAGACCTGAACTCCGCTACCAGAGCAATCGCTCTGATCAGCATGGACTTCGCCGCTACCCGTCTGATCGTTCTGCACAACGGTGCTCCGGTGTTCCAGCAGTCCTTCTCCAGCGTGCTTGAGGATATCGCAGAGCTGCTCATGCTCGAATTCGGTATCAGTAAGCTCGGCGCAATCGACCTGATCCGTCAGGAGGGCATCGGCGTTTGCGACAAGTGCAATACCCCCTCCACCAGAAAGCAGAGCATGACCATGCTCGATAATGCCGCCGGTGAAATTCTCAGAAACCTTCGTATGGTCATTTCTACCATGCGACTCGATATTGACCAGATCGTTCTTTGTGATGCCCTGGCTAAGCTGCCGAACCTGCCGGCTTACTGCCGTAAGACAGGTCTGAGCGCTCCGATGGAGAATGTCATGCGTATCTTCTCCGGCGGATCCGTCGCTCCCACCGCTACCCAGCTGGCTGTCTCAAAGGGCTACGATCCTGCTGCCTTCATTACCCTCAACGGCGTGCTTACCATGCCCCTCAATGAGGCTAACCTGCTGCAGGGTGAATCCAACATCCTCTCCGCAATGGCAAAGCAGGGCGGCTCCAAGATCGGTAACTATGCCGCAGGCTTCCTCGGCGTGATCGCTGCTGTGTGGATCATCGGTATCACCGGCTGGTGGATCGCTCTGGAGGTGCAGAAGAACGGCGATAACAATGCCCTGGCTAACCCCGAGTTTAAGCGCGCCGAGCAGCTGATCGCTGATGAGAAGGAATATAAGGACAGTATCAAGAACCTTGATATTGACCTGAAAACCCTCCCCCAGACAGAATATAAGAGCTCCGTCGTGATGAACCATGTGTTTGACGAGGTTATCAGAAAGACCGACGGCTTCAGCGAATTCAAGATCGCAAAGGATTCCAAGACCAACACCACCGCAGTGGATGTGACCTTCCAGACAGAGGATTATACCAAGTTCGTTGATCTGAAGGATAAGATCGATGAGGCAAAATTCTTTGTTGTTGGTCAGAACCTGAACTCCAATAAGCAGGAGAGAACCGATGGCGCTACCTCCACATCTTACTATGTCAATAAGATTACCATGAACGTGACGGATAAGGGCAAGGAAGAGGCAGCTCTCACAGATGCCGAGAAGGAAGCCAGGGAAGCGCTCAATAATTCTACCGGAAAAACCGATAAGAGCGGCGAAACCAGTAAGACTGAGCAGAGCGGCCAGGCAAGCCAGGCCAGCCAGAGCAGTGAGCAGAGCAGCAAGGCTTCTGCATAAACGCCCTTGTGATGAAACCGAAGCCGTTCAAACGGTCAATAAACTGACGGAGGTTAACAGTAATGGATAAGAAACAATTACAGATCCCAAAGTTCATTTGGGCTGTCGTAGCAATCGTTCTGATAGCGATCATCTTTTTGTTCGCTGTCCAGATCCCCTTTGGAAAAGAGATCGACAAGTATAATAAGGACCACGCATCGGCAACCAGCAAGATCAATATGTACAATGACTACCTCGACAGAGCAAGCCAGGTACAGAGTGATATCGACGAGATGAAGAGAAAGTATGAATCCCAGAATACCAAGCTCTTCTCCAACGCAACCAAATCACCGAACGATTTCCGTATCGGTCTGGAAAAGTTCCACTATGACATCTACGGCGTATCAATTGCCAACAGTGTTGCCGACTCCCAGGGCCGTTCAACCGTGGCAGGCGCTCCCCTCTATTCCACCAAGATCACCTTTAAGTTCGTTGGTACAGAGGACGTCATCCGCTCTACTCTCGATTACCTCGAGCTCCAGGCAGACGGCGCTTACTACATCAACGAGATCCAGCTCTCACCCCCGGTACTGAAGGGTGAAGACGATAAGCAGACATCCGTGAAGGCTGGTTCTTCCGGCGCAGAGTACGAAGCAACTGTCGGCATGAGCCTGTACTACTTCGATATGAACGCACCGAAGAAGGTTAAGAAGAGCGCAGCTTCTTCCTCCTCCTCCAAATAATCAAAGCTAAAGGATAAACCTTATGCAGCCACTCAATTATTTGCAGACAACAGGCGGCATGATATGGACGGCTGCCTGTGTCCTGCTCGGCTTTGTGCTCACCGCCCTTGCCTACCTGATTATCAACAGGATCCCTGCCAAATGGCTCTGCGATTATAACGAAGAGCCGTCGGCGGAGCTGTTGTCGGGCAGACGAGTGAAATATGTCGGGTGGGGAATCGTATTGTCCATTATTGCGGCCGTCAGCCTGGTGCTGTGCCGGCTGCAGTTCAATAAGGGTTATGACATCTACTTTGCCTGTTTTGTGCTGATCATTATGATCGCACTGATGATCGCTGTCTGTGATATCAAATACACCATCATCCCCGACCAGTTTACCATTGCGATAGCCGTGCTCGGACTGATGATCAGTGTGTATGATATCGTCAGGGGCTACGGGATCCTCCACACAAGCTGGTGGTCACCGCTGGCAGGAGCTGCCATTGGTGCAGGCGGTATGCTGCTGGTGGATTTCATCGGTATGCTGGTCTACAAGAAGGACGGCATGGGCTTTGGCGACGTGAAGCTGTTCGGAGCCATCGGATTGCTCACGGGCTTCCCGGGAACCCTCTATACCTATGCCATTGCTTTCGTGACCGCGACGGTCTGCTTTATCGTGATTATGGTGCTGGTCAGGATCCTGAGCAGCCGTGCCGCAAAGCAGGCAGCCCAACAGGAACAGGCAGTTCCGCCGGTGCAGGATGACCGGGCGGAGTCTGTCAAGGAAGCCGCAGCTTCTGAGGACACCGGTGCGTCACCGGCAGCTTCGGAGGACGGCACAGCAGAAGCCGAGGACGGTTCTGCCCCGGCAGAGTCCGCAGAAGGCACAGACGAAGTGGCAGAGGACAAAGGCGGGTCCTATCTCGCGTTTGGTCCCTATATCGCCATTGCCCTGATCTGCTATATTGTTTTCTATGATTATATCCATCATATAGTAAGTCTTTATCTTGGTCTTTTTTAATGATCACAAGGAGCTGACAACATGAAAGCAGGCAACTTAAAAATCGGACAAATCCTGATCAATTCCGGAGATATTACGGATGAACAGCTGGAAGCGGCCCTTCAGAAGCAGAGGGAATCGGATAACAAAAAGCGTATCGCCGATATTCTGGTCGAGGATAAGGTCGTTACCGAGCAGCAGGTTTGCAAGGCACTTGAAAAACAGCTCTTTATGCCGTATGTTGACCTTGATACCATCACTATTCCTGATGAGCTCGGCGGAGTGATCCCCGAGGAGCTGGCACAGAAGCACATGGTCATCCCCATCGAACAGGACGGCCGCTTCCTGACTGTCGCTATCGCCGACCCGATGAACTATAACGGTCTGAAGGATCTGTCCATCGCCACAAAGATGAAGATCATGCCCGTTATCGCCGAACCCTCGAAGATTACCGGTAAGCTGCGTGAAATGTATGCCGCACAGAAGGCAATCGACGACGCTAAGGAATTTCTGGAGTCGAAGGGCGGCAAGAGCAAGGCCCAGCAGGAGGCAGAGGAGGCAGCTGCAGCCGATGCCAACGGCAATGACCAGCCGATTATCCGTTTCGTAAATGCCATGATCGAAGAGGCAATCTTCTCCAAGTGCTCCGATATTCATATCGAGCCCATGGAAAAGTGCCTGCGTATCCGCTTCCGTATCGACGGTAAGCTGCAGATCTATATGGAGACGAGCCCGGAGCTGATTCCCTCGGTAACCTCCCGTATCAAGTTCATCGGCAATATGAATATCGCAGAAAAACGTATCCCCCAGGACGGTCGTATCAACTACCGTGTGGGCGGCAAAGATATCGACTTCCGTATTTCCGTTCTTCCCAGCGTGTATGGTGAGAAGATCGTAATGCGTATTACCACCTCTCTGGGCATGGAGCTGAAAAAGGAAAATATCGGCTTCCTTCCGGAGAATCTCGAAAAATTCAACCATCTTGTCAAAAGTAACCGTGGTATCATCCTGGTAACAGGCGCTACCGGTTCCGGTAAATCGACCACCCTCTATACGGCTCTCAACGAGGTAAAAAGTGAAGATATCAACATCATCACCGTTGAGGACCCTGTCGAAATGCTGCAGACAGGCATCACCCAGGTGCAGACCAATGAAAAAGCAGGCCTCACCTTTGCGGCTGCCCTGCGAAGCATCCTTCGTCAGGACCCCGATATCATTATGATCGGTGAGATCCGTGACGGCGAGACTGCCGGTATCGCTGTACAGGCTGCTATCACCGGACACCTTGTACTCTCTACCCTGCATACCTACGATGCCCCCAGCTCGGTGGCCCGTCTGGTGGATATGGGTATCGAACCCTACATGGTGTCTTCGGCGCTTCTCGGCATTATCGCCCAGAAGCTCGCCAGACGTCTCTGCGTGGATTGTAAGGAGGCCTATACGCCGGATCTGAATGAGCGTATCTCCCTCAACCTCGATCCGAATGAGCCCATCACGCTGTACCGGAAGGTCGGCTGTGAGAAGTGCAACAAGAAGGGTTACAAGGGCAGAATTGCTGTGCACGAGGTAATGATGCTCACCACCACGCTCAAAAGAGCTATCACGGAAGGAAAAAGTACCGATGAGGTGCGTGAACTCGCCGTGAAGGAGGGTATGATCCCGATGAAGGAAAACGTCAGAATCGACGTTATCAAGGGTCTGACCTCTTACGAAGAATACATTGATATGACTATCAATAACGAATGATCCTTGGCAAACAAATTTAAAATGATTGGGGTAGATTTTTGTGGATTTTTACAGCCTTGTAAAAGAAGCCGTTACAAAGGGAGCATCCGATATTCACATTGCATCGGGTAACCATCCGGCCTATCGTCTGCATGGTAACGTGTTCTTTACCAATGACCCTGCTCTGAATGAGGCAGAGGTTACCGCTATTATCAAAGCCGTGCTCAACAAGTCCCGATTCGAGACCTTCCTCCAGACAGGTGAGGCCGATGCCGCCGTTGAGATCGGAGAATGCGGACGTTTCAGAGCCAACGCTTTCAGACAGCGTAACGGTACAGCTCTTGTACTGCGTGTCATTAACAGCGTTGTTCCTGAATTGTCAACACTGAGCCTGCCGAACTCCATCCGTAAGACCCTGGACCTGAACTCCGGTCTGGTGCTGATGTGCGGACCTACCGGTTCCGGTAAGTCAACCACCCTGGCAGCCCTCATCAATGAGATCAATAAGTATAAGAGTAAACATATTATCACCATCGAGGACCCTGTTGAGTTCCTGCATACACCGAAGCGCTGCATCATCAACCAGAGAGAGATCGGCCTTGACAGCCGCTCCTACCCGATGGCTCTTCGTGCTGCCATGCGTGAGGACCCCGATATCATCCTCGTCGGTGAGATGCGTGACCGTGAGTCCATCCAGATCGCACTGACCGCTACGGAGACCGGTCACTTGGTATTCTCTACCGTACATACAGAGGGTGCTGCAAAGACCATCGACCGTCTGGTTGATATTTTCCCGCCGGATCAGCAGCAGCAGATCAGAGTGCAGCTTTCCACCTCTCTGAAGGCAGTTATTTCACAGAGACTTCTTCCCCGTGCCACCGGCGGCCGTGTGGCAGCATTCGAGATCATGTTTGTAACAACCGCTATCAGTAACCTTATCCGTGAAAATAAGGTAGCCAATATCCAGCAGTCCATTCAGCTTGGTCAGCAGTATGGTATGATCACTATGAGTAAGAGTATTGACAATCTTCTTGCACAGGGTCTTATCACAGAGCAGATCGCAAAGGCCTGGAACTTTGATATCGGTGATACTGACGCAAGAAGATAAGGGAGTGAACAGCATTGAAGTATAAATATGTTGCACTAAACGCCAGAAACCAAAAAAAGGAAGGTGCAATTGAGGCCGAAACCCAGGCAGAAGCTATCAATATGCTTCGTGAAAAAGGCCTGATCGTGCAGGACCTCGTCCAGACCAGTAAGGACAGTGATGAACCCACCAGTATCTGGCAGATGGACCTCGGCGGCGATATCCATACCAAAAAGATTCAGCCTAAAAAGCTGCTGATGATTATGAGCCAGTTGGGTATGATGATGAAAGCAGGTATCAACCTGTCCCTCTCCATGCAGATTATGATCGACTCCGAAAAGGACGTCAGTATGAGAAAGATTCTGCGTGAGATGAACGAGAACCTGTATAGTGGTTTTACCCTCTCGCAGTCTATGAAAAACTTCGCAGGCTTCCCGCCCATCTATGTGAGCATCGTTGAAGCCGGTGAGGCAAACGGTCGTCTCGATGAAGCTTTTGAACAGTGTGCCTTGATCTGTAAAAAGGATATGGCACTGGCCGGTAAGATCAGAGGCGCCCTCGGTTACCCGATCTTCCTGATGATCCTCGTTGTCGTCGTGGTTATCATCCTGACCGTATTCGTACTTCCGACCTTCAGTGATGTGTATAGTTCCTTCGGCGGCGAGCTGCCAGGCCTGACAAAGGCTATGATGGGCTTGTCTGACGCCATTATCCATTACTGGTGGCTGATGATCGCAGTTGTTGTGGGTATCGTCTTCGGCTTCAAAACGCTCAAAAAGACCAACCCCGACTTCGCGATGTTTGTCGCAAAAACATCCCTGAAAATCCCGCTTATCGGTCCTATCATCCGTCAGAGCTCCCTGGCTCGTTTCTGCCGACTGATGTCCACCCTGACAGATGCCGGTATCCCGATTCACAGAGCTATGGGTCTTGCCCGTGACGTTGTACCGAATCTCTTTGTAAAAGAGAAGATCCAGGCCGTGCTGGACGACGTGCAGATCGGTGTTACGATCCACGATGCCATGGCTAAGCACACGGTATTCGACCCCATCCTCGTTTCCATGATCCGAGTCGGTGAGGAATCCGGTATGCTCGGTGACTCTCTCCATAAGATGGCTGACCTCTTTGAGAATCAGACAGATGAATCTACCCAGCGTTTGACAGATGCTATGACACCTATCATGACGGTTATCATCGGTGTGGTTGTTGCAACCCTCGTTATCTCCATGATCCTCCCCATGTTCGGTATGTACAGCATCATCAAATAATCCGCTGCACACCAGAAGAAAACGATCACCCCAACTCCGGTTGGGGTGATTTTTTGCGTGTGTGTCGGGCATGACACTAATCTAACGGGTGAAAGTCCCGTCATGGGTAGTTACCGCCAAGTGTAGTGAACCGCAAGCT